>NZ_JAYFSK010000038.1:0-26166 GCF_041464035.1 Acinetobacter sp. AL9
TCAAACGAACAAATAGAGCAGATAGAATTTGCACTCAACCATCGTCCTAGAAAAACACTAGGTTGGTATACACCGAGTGAAGTTATGGCTGGTTTTTATACTGTTGCACTTGCCGCTTGAATCCGCCCTATAAAAAGTGAAGGCAAAATAAAACCATCAGGGGATGGTTTTAAAGAGTAAGCATACTTTCTAAATTTGATTAGATTTCACGTAGTTGTCGACGTGCATGTTTAAGTGCTGTTCTTAAACCCTCTTCTAGTGTTGGATGGTAGAACGGTTTATCTAAAATATCCTCAAGTGTGAGTTCTTCATCAATCATCCAAGCCAATAAGTGCGCCATGTGCTCAGCAGCATCCACAAATAATTCAGCACCTAATAACTTTTGACTTTTATTATTAATATAAACTTCAATCGCACCTTTATTTTTTCCCAGCACCAAAGCGCGACCTTGTTTTTCATAAGAAACAAAGCCTGTCGTAAATGCAATATTTTGCTCTTTCAGTTGTTTATAGTTTTGTCCTACAGATGCCATTTCAGGTGAGCTAAACACAATGCCCATGGGTGTTAATGTTTTTATATTTTCAATGTTTGGAAAGCTTAAACAATTATGCACGGCTGCACGCCCTTCATGTGCTGCTTCATGTTGAATGGGAGTATTCGTGTGTGCATCACCCACAATAAAAATAGCATGCTGTCCGAGTTGTTTGGTATGAGGATCAATTGGGAGTTGTTTGATGTTGTTGAAACTTGTATCAATATTTTCAAGATGAAGCTGATCTAAATAGCTGCGTCTACCCGTAGCAACCAATACATAATCGGCAGTTAAGCTTTGTATTTGTCCATTTTCTTGATATTCAATTTTCACGCCTTGTTCTGTTTTTTGTAGTTGTGTAGGCAAGGTTTCAAATTTGATATTCAATTCTCGACTGAGTGTATCTTGTGCAATGGTTTGTAGTTCTGGGCTGCGGAGTGAACCAACTTTACGACTACGGGCAAAAATAGTGGTATCTACCCCTAAGCGTTGCATAGCTTGAGCCAATTCGATTGCAATTACACCACTGCCAATGACGGCCAAAGATTGGGGTAAGTTCTCTAATTCAAAGATTTGATCTGATGTGATTAAGCGTTCGCCTAATTTTTCTTTCCATGCTTGCTCATAAGCAGGAGTAGAACCGACTGCAATAATAAAAGCTTTTGCCTGATATTGCTGTCCATTCACTTGAATTGTATGGGCATCTATAAAAGTCGCAAAGCCCGAAACTTTATGGGATGCTTCCCAACGATCTACATCTTTTTGTGTGGCACGGGTAAAACGATCACGTAATTGGCGTACGTGCGTCATGATTTGGGATGTATCAATTTTTGCATCTACCGTGAGTGCAACTTCTTGTGCATGTTGTATGTCGTGCATGCGATTGGCACTAGAGATGAGAACTTTGCTGGGCATACAACCAACGCGGGCACAGGTGGTGTCCCATGGACCGTGATTGATGATGAGTAGGTTTTGGGTGTATTTAATCGCTTCTTTATAGGCGCTAATGCCTGCGGTGCCTGCACCAATAATAATGAGGTCGTACATTTGTGAGCTACTTCATGTAATAAATAAATTTAGGCTAACACAAGCAAAACATTTATCATGCTTTTATTTACATAAAGCAGTAACTATGGTTACATATCTGACAATATTAATTATATGTTTGATTAACTCATAGTTTTAGAGGGATTTGGGGAATAACTCAATGAAAAAGAAAGAAATTAGTTTGAAATTTTCGGCTGTGGCTTTAGCAGTTTTATTGGCTGGCTGTGGTGGCGGTGGAAGTGATGGTTATTATGGTGGTGGGGACTCTAATTCTACTGGAAGTACGGAGAATCAAAACCCATCTACTCCAGTAAGTGAACTACCTGAGGTTGCAACTTCAACGAATGCATTTACTCAATTAAATTCATCTAAGCCTAGTTTGTTATTAAGTGGTGATAAAACTGTACTTCAAGTCCAATTACTAGCATCTGCTACTGGTGGGGCTTGGGCTGATGAAGAAATTTCATTACAGTTAGTTGATGCAAAGGAATTGGGTGTAAGTTTTGCTCCAGGCAAAGCTACTACAGATGAAAATGGATTTGTGACATTTAATCTTACTTTAGATACATCAAATGTCAATGAAAGTACAAAATCTCAGTTATTAAATACTGGAATAAAATTAAATATTTTAAATAGTAAAGGTGCTAGTTTGGGTAGCCATTTACTCAAAGTGGTAGAAAATGAAGAACAAAAGGCACAATATGATTTAGTAGTTAGCGCTAATAAAAATGAACTTTCTTTAACAGGCGATAATGCGATAGTTACAGTACGTGCAGTAGACTTAAATGGTGGGTCACTTCAAGGTAAAACGGTAACCCTATCTTTAAAAGACTATACACACGTTCGTTTGGAGAGCGCGTCAAGTTTGATAACTGATTCTTTTGGAGATGCTAAATTTAAAATTAGCTTGTTACCAACAACAGGTAATGCAGCAGATTTATTGAAACTTAATGGTATTGATGTAGAAGCTACAATTAAAGATGAAAAAGGCGTAACAGTTACACAACCTTTTGAGCTTAAAGTCGTTGATGGCTTTACACCAACACCTGTAGGGCAAATTACTTTGGGTAATGCTGCTCTTTTAAATAAAAGCTCAGATCAAGTTTATTATACTGAAAAATTCTCGGCTCAAGTTGTAGATGCTGATGGTAAACCTATTAAAACACCACAAAAAGTTACGATGAAAGTGGATATTATCTCGAGTGTAACTGGATACTTCCTAACACAAGCTGAGATTAGTGCTTTACGAAGTCAAGATGCCTTAATTTTTGAGCAAAATCGTATCTTGCCAATTCAGAATGAAGTTTCTATGCTAGAGTTAAATAAAGCACGTTTACAGGCTGATATTGATAAATTAGATCCAAATAGTGCAACTTATGATAGTGATAAGAGAGCTTTAGAGAATCAAATTACCGAAATTAACTATAATATATTAGTTAAGAACACTGAAACTTCAGCTTTGAAAGCTAGACTTGATTTAGTTAATAAAATTACAATTCCGAGTCGTGTTCAATGGGAATGTGGTATAAATCCAACCACTCAATTAGCTACAAGTTTAGTAGATCAAACGAATCAGAGTTTAGGTAGCCAGTATGAATACACTACTGACACAACTGGTAAATTTGATTTTAATATTAATTATCAAAGACGTTATGCTAGATGGCAAACGGTGTTATTAACAGCTTCAGCCCAACGTGCTGATGGCACAAAAATTGAGTCCACAATGACGTATGCATTGGGCGCATTACAAGAAGATATTGATGCTGCTACTGGGCAACCGTTTGATGTAAGTCCATTTAACCGTACTGTAGCTGATAATTGTAATTATATTAAACCGTGGACTTCTTTACTGAATTAAGAACTTAGACTAAAAAACAGCGCTTCAGCGCTGTTTTTTATGGGGGATTTCAATTTAAAAATTAAAGAGAAGTCCCCACACTCACACCCACCGTTGGGCGTACTTGCATAGAACTACAAGCACTCAGAGCCAAGACACACATCACCACCAATAAAATTTTACTCATGCAACAAACCTTGAGATTTTGTCTGATGAAATAACGCACTAGAACGAGCGCCACTACGACAAATCATCAGAATGGGTTTTGGAAGCTCATTATAATATTTAGCGAATTCAAGAATGTCTGTTTGAGAAATTTTACCGCTGCTGACAGGTTGATAAATCACGCTGATCTGAGATTTTTCCGCGATATTGCGTAATTCACTGACCTTGACTGTATTGCCCATTTCTTGATCGGGACGGTTCACAATCACAGATTTAAAACCTTGCCGCATCAATTGTGAAAATTTGGCAGCATTCATCTGACCTGCAACACTGACTTTGCTATTTAAAGCCTGAGCATCGTTTTGAGCGTGACTCAGCGAGATACTGTTACAGATCAGAACACAGCAAAACACATACTTGAGGATTGATTTAGTCATCCAACAAATCCATTTGTTTTGCTAACTGGAATAAGTTGTTTGAGCGGTTACCCGTACGGCAGAACATCAACACAGGTTTTGGCAATTCGTTATAGTGATTGGCAAAAGTACGCACATCTACTTCAGTAATTTGACCAGACACCACAGGTTGATAGACATAATCTAAACCCACTGCACGTGCAGCTTCTTCAATTTGCGCACTAGTTGGTTGCTCGGCACCACCTTCCATATCTGGGCGGTTATTAATAATTGACTTAAAGCCTTTCTCTACAACTTGGCTCACATGTTCAGGACCAATTTGACCCGCAAAACCGACTTGTTCAGACATGGGAATACTCCATCATTTTATTCATGACAATATGCTTTATGATAGCATTAAGCAGATTCAAGAGCAGAATGTTCTGAAATATTTATAACGATGATAACGATAAAATAACGCAATGGAGCGCTTATGCATTCCTATATGGTTGAGCCTTTATATGTCAAAAGTGATCACGAGGTGATTGCTGCAGATTTTTATCGCCCTAAATCTATAGAAAAACCCGCGGTGATTCTGATGGCGCATGGTCTAGCAGCCTTACGTCATTTTAAATTGGTGCAATACGCACAATATTTTGCTCAGGCAGGCTATGCGGTGGTGCTATTCGATTATCGCTATTGGGGCGGGAGTACGGGGCGTCCACGTGAGTTGGTATCCATAGAGGCGCAGTTAGATGACTGGCGCAGCATGATTTCACATATTGCGGAACGTAAGTCGATTGATGCCAAACGCATGATTCTGTGGGGAACTTCACTGAGTGGCGGATATGTGCTGAGTTTGGCCTCACGCTTACACAATATTGCCGCGGTCATGGTACAAGTGCCTTTTGTAGATGGTGCGGAAAGTGCCAAGTTATATCCTTTGCAGCAACTTCCGAAAGCCCTAAAAATCTCCAGTCAGGACTATATGGGAGCAAAGGTAGGGATGTCGCCCAAAACGCTTGCAGTGGTGGCGCAAAAAGAACTGTGTTTTTTACCGACCACAGACAGTTATGCAGGTTATATGTCAATTGTGAATCCCGATCATTACTGGAGTGGGGAAATTCCTGCTCGGGTGTTTTTTAATTTGATTCGTTATCGCCCCATTCAAGAAGTGCGGCAAATCAACATCCCTGTGTTATTTATTGCTGCACAGCGTGACAGCCTGATTCCAATTGAATCGAGCCGTGAAACGGCCACCAATATTGCGCCTTATGTGCAATATGAAGAGTGGGATATGCAACATTTTGATATTTATCATGGTGAATGGTTTAAAAAAGCCATTCAGACCCAATTAGAGTTTTTACAGCAACTGTTTGGAGTTCAGTAAATGATTATTGTATGCCCTGGATGTGGTGCAAAAAACCGTGTACCTGAAGATAAATTATCTGCCAATCCTGCATGTGGGCAGTGTCATCAAGCACTGATTCCGCTTGCACCCATTGAATTGAATGAGCAAAATTTCAGTAATTTTATCCAAAATAGCGATTTACCTATTCTGATTGATCTTTGGGCGGACTGGTGTGGTCCTTGCAAGATGATGGCACCACATTTTGCAACAGTTGCCAAGCAGAATCCGCAGGTGGTGTTTGCCAAAATTGATACCGAGGCCAATCCACGCTTAAGCAGTGCATTCCATGTGCGCAGTATTCCAACACTGGTATTGATGAATAAAAGCAATGAAATTGCTAGAATAAGCGGCGCGCTACGAGCGACTGAATTACAACAGTGGTTGGATCAGCAACTCAATGCCCAGTCTTAATGCACTGTTCGTGCTAATTTAATGCAAATGTCCGGAGTGAACGTGTCAGATTCTCATGTAAAACCAGAGGGAGTGCTTTCCCTACAAACAATTGCCATGCCAGCAGATACCAACTGGAGTGGAGATGTCTTTGGAGGCTGGATCGTTTCACAGATGGACTTGGCAGGTGCGATTCATGCCGAGCGTTTTAGTAAAGGACGTTGTGCCACGATTTCCATTAACCAAATGACTTTTTTGGTGCCTGTAAAAGTGGGCGATGTGATCAGTTGCTACACCAAAATTTTGAAAGTGGGCAATACTTCAATTCAAATGCAAATTGAAGTGTGGGACAGCCATGACGATTCACGTGAAGCCGTGCGTGTCACCGAAGGCGTATTTACCTTTGTTGCGGTTGATGTCAAAGGCTCAAAACGTCAGATTCCTGAAGAAGCCAAACAGAAGTTTTTAGAAGCTCAGGCTAGTCAAGCATCATAATTATCAAGCTAATCAAACATCGTAATGAAAAAAATCCCAGCACAGTAGCTGGGATTTTTTCTTGGAGAGGAAACAGGCGTTAGGCTTGTTTCTGCTTTAAATGTGCTTTTGACACCCATGCCCACAACATTTCACACTGAATCGGAGCTTCGCCTGATTCATCAATCACACTGACATTGACCAGTGTTTCACCTTTGTCGGTGCTGTGCATGAGTTGTTGCTGTTCTGGGCTGAGTGTGGCAATGGCTGTCATTGCACCTTGAGTTGGACGTTTAAAGTCCACTTTCAGGCTTTTAATCAGCACAATGGCACTATCAGGTACATTCATAGCAGTCACAAAACCTGTAGCAGTTTCGGCAAGCAGCGCCATAGCACAGGCATGTACCTGTCCAATATGGTTTTGCATGGCTTTATGATTGGCAAGACTGACCACCACTTGCGATGGGGTTACTTCTTGATAGCGAATTTTCGCAGTGCCCACCATCGGCACGACACGACCAAAGGCTTGACTCAAAAGGCGGCTTTGAATGCCTTTCGGCAATTTTGATGTTGCTTTGACCAGTTTGTTTAAGCGATTGGTTGGTGCCATGACATCCCCAAATTAATCTTTAAAGTTGTTAAATTGCAGCGGCAGACCAAATTGTTGCTCTTTCAAGAACGCCATGACTTGTTGCAATGTATCGCGTTTCTTGTCGGTCACTCGAATTTTGTCACCTTGAATAGAAGATTGCACTTTAATGCCACTGTCTTTAATGGCTTTGTTAATTTTTTTTGCGGTATCTGAGTCAAGACCATCTTTAAGTTTGATCACTTGAATCACATTTTTACCCGATGCGGTCATTTTTTGTGGGTCAAGCGCCTGAATGTCGACTTTACGCTTATAGAAGTGATTTTCGAGCATGGTATACACTTGCTCACATTGGAAATCACTTTCAGTGGAGATTTTAATCTCTTTGTTTTTTTCATTGAGGTCGATAGAAACATCCTGACCACGAAAATCGAAACGAGTACCGATTTCTTTTTGTGTGTTTTGAACCGCATGATTCACTTCAAAAAGTTCTAATTCAGAAACAATATCGAAAGAAGGCATAATGAAGACCTTTGCAAATGGAAACAATATCTGAGATGCTAGGGATGTTTTCTTCATTTGCCAAGTGTTGTTTTACATCAAAGGAGTGCGCAATGATCCGTAAACAAGAAATTACAACATTTGAGTTCCCAGCTGACGCGATTATCTGGGATGTACGTGATGCAAGTGCTTATGCAGAAGCTCATGTTAAAGGTGCTGTGAATCAGCCAATTAACGATCTATCAGCAGAGAGTCTTACTCAGGTGTCGGCGGATCAACCCATTTACATTTTATGTGGTGGCGGAAGTAAAGCCCCACGTGCAGCGGAAAAACTAGAAGGTTTGGACAGCTCACGTGAATATGTGGTTTTAATGGGTGGTACACGTGCTGCGCGCGACGCAGGCATGCCTTTGGAACAAGGTCACTAAGTATCATCAATATGAAGAAAGCGCCGTAAGGCGCTTTTTTGTTGGGTATCGTTTTATTTCTATTTTCTCTAAGCGAGCGTTAGCTTGAAGATGGAGGAGCTTTAAAATAAGGCTTCTTGGTTTTCACCTTTTTCTGAAAACGTGTAGCTGCCAGTTTTTGTACTAAGTTTTTAGGTACAGCGCAGGCTTCTGCTAAAACTTGTGCCGCCAGTATTTCACTGCACAACGGGGCAAATAAAAAGCCTTTAGAACCGAGTCCTGCAAAGCTGTAAATTTCCTGATCATCACGCATTTTGCCAAGTAGGGGAAAATAATCCTTACTTTGGGCGCGTAGCGAAGCGCGACCTTGCCAAGTATCTACGGGTGCTAAGTTTTCGGCATACGCAGGAAAGACACTGTGGATAAGTTCGTAGTTATGCACATGGTCTTCTGCCAAGACGTCACAATCTTCCCGATTTGGATAAAACGATGCACCTAAAATCAGTTGATCGGCATTGAGCTGCATGCAATAGCCGCCATAGCTATAGGCTTGTGATAATGGCAAAGCCTGATCTGTATTATTTACCCAGCTAACTTGCCCACGAATGGGTTTAAGCACAGGGTAATGCTCAAAAAAAGCACCGCTTTGCAGCGCTGCACAGACGATGACATGATCAAATGTTCCAAGTTCAGTATCTACGCTGTGTAAGATCAGTTGCTGTGCTGTCGTGGTGATTTGTTTAATTTGAGCTTGCTGAAACTGAATGTGCGGATGCGCAAGAATTTCATCACGCAGTTGATGTGGAGAAACTGCTCCTGCTTGCAATAAGTTTAAACTGGCAAAGTCGCTTTGTGGCGTAAGTTCGGTTGCACTCTGTGCTGCTAAAATACCTTTTGGATATTGTGTGGCTAAATCCAGCAATTCATCGGCATGTTTAAGTGCCAGTTGATGAATCTGCAACGGACGAAATGCTTTGAATGCGGCATAGTGATTTAAAGCATGTTGCCATGCCAAAGTCATTAAATGATCAGCACTTTGATGAATTGGGCAAAGTTTTGGGTTTAAGAGTGCCAAAGGATTGCCAGAACCGCCTGCAAGTGGCGCTGTTTGGTCATAGAGCGTGACTTGATGCCCTCGTTGGGAAAATGCCCACGCACAGCTTAAACCCGCAATTCCTGCGCCTATGATCGCAATATGGCGCTGTTGGTTGCTTGTTGTGGTATTTGTTGTAATTTGAGTTTCGTTCTGATCGGATATTGGCTCTATTTCAGGCGCTTGCCAGATGGCTTTCAGCATTTCCCGTTTATGCCCAAAACCGCGTGGGCGGGTGATGTGAATATCGTGTTGTTTTAAGCCACGTTTGAGTACGCCTGCCACACTAAATGAGGCAAAAGTCGTGCCATAATCGGACAGTGCTACAATCGGGTTGAGCACGGTTTCCTGCCACATATCGGGGTTACAGGCGGGTGCAAAGCCATCTAAAAACCACGCATTGACAGGAGCAGTTTTAGCAATGACAGGAAAAACTTCCTGAGCATCGCCTAGCCATAAATCTAGGCTAAAGCGTTCATCTGGAAAGTTTAAACGATGACAGCCTGCAATAGCGGCAGGGTATTGCTGAATCAGCTGTTCAGACAGATGACTGAGTTCGGGCCAAGCCGCTAAGGCACGTATAAGATCGGCTTTGCAAAGTGGAAATTTTTCGACAGAAATTGCGTGTAAATGGCTGCGATTATTGGGACGTACCTGTTGCCATAATTGCCAGAGCGCTAAAATATTTAAGCCTGTACCAAAGCCTGTTTCGCCTACACAAAAATATTCAAAATCATTCAGCGCTGCTAAACGGATGGGTAAGTCATTGCCCTGTAAAAACACATGCCGTGTTTCTAATAAACCGTTGTCTTTAGAGAAATACACATCGCCAAATTGTTTGGAAATGGGCACATCAATACCATCGACCAGTTGCCAATCCAGCTCGGCAGTTTGAATAGGCTGAAACAAAACCAGAGTACCTTAAATCAAGAGGTGAATGCTCACCTTACCATTGGCGGCGACGTTTGGTATAGACATAGCTAGCAATTAAGAAGCCGAGCAATACGCCAACCGCGAGTGTTGCAGCACCGTATAAAAACATTTGCGCACTGCGTTCACTTTGCAGTACTTGAACTTGCACGCCTAAATTATCGTTTTTAAGTTGCAGTTCCTGATTCTGTGCCAAAGCATCGAGGTTTGCCTGTTCAAGTTGTTGCAAACGTGTGCTCTGATCTTTAATCAAGGCTTTGGTTTTAGCTTCCTGAAGGGCTTTATTTTTGGCAATTTGTTCTGCAGTCAGGGGCTTATCTTGTGCAGGAGTAACCCCATTGGCTGTTGCTACAGCTGCCGTGTTGGTCACAGCAGCAGGAGCAGGTGCAGTAGGTGTGGTTGTGGCTGGCTCAACTGCATATACAGGTGAACTGAGCAGAACAGCAACAACACTGGCAACAACGAAACGCATAGCGCTTATCCTTGAGGGAATGCTTTATTGAATGGCTTAACGTCAATGTGGCTATATACGCCTTCTTTTAAGAAAGGTTCATCTTGTAGCCAAGCATCGAGTGCTTCACGACTGTCAAAATCGACAATCATGGTGCTGCCATAAAAGCCTGCTTGTGGATTGCTTGGGTCTTTTGGCATTGCCCCCGCCACAATTAAGCGACCTTCGGCATCGAGTTGTTGCAAACGTGCAAGATGTGCAGGACGGGTCGCAAGACGTTTTTCCAGTGTACCTTCACGGTCAGTACAACTCAGAACAAATAAAGGCATAGTTACTCTCGAATATCGCAGATCAGAAATTATTCAGATGTTTTAAAGTATTTGCGCAATACAATAAACTGCACAATGATAAAGGAAAACATCACAATCATGTCACCAAAAGCAGTGAATTCGCCCCAATATTTTCCGTCCATAAATAAAAATGCAAAAAATACGTGTAGGAAAGACATGACTGCAAACATGGCTGCCCAAGTATAATTCAGGTTTTTCCAGCCAGCTTCGGTCAAGTTGAACACAGGCCCAAATAAGCGTTGAATCAGTGGTTTACGGTCTTTGCTGAACCATGGTGATAGCAAAAAAGCACCTGCAAATACAATGTTTAAAATGGCAGCTTTCAGGCGAATATAAAAGTCATCGCTTAACATTAAAGTAACGCCACCAAAAATTACGGTCATAAACAGCACAATCCACTGTTGTTTATCTAAACGGAATTTTTGCATGATGAACAATGCGCCGTACACCACTAACATCGAGATGATCAGACCTGTGGTGGCCACCAAAATATGGTTGTTATCGACACCGCCTGCAGAGCCGATGAGTTGTAGTAATTGATGATTAGTGTCTTTTGGATCTACAGTTTTGTATAAATAAAAGAAAATAATGAGGGGCACAAAGTCTAAAAGTGCTTTCATGTTAGAGTATCTAAATCTGATCAAATAAATGACATAGTATAAGTGATGCACGGCGTAGATTTACATACACACAGTAATATTTCTGATGGAACTTTGTCACCTGGAGAATTGGTGTCTGCGGCAATTCAGCAGGGCATTCATACCTTGGCATTGACTGATCATGACACAATGGATGGGCTGGCTTTGGCAGAGCAAGCGGCTCAGGGGCAAGATTTAAAGATTATTTCGGGAGTGGAGATTTCCAGCCAGTGGTCACGTCCTGCCACCAAAAAAAATTATGGGGTGCATATTGTGGCCTTGAATATGCAAAATCCTGAGCCTTTACAAAAAGCCCTCGATCAGCAAAAGCAAATCCGAGCTGAACGCTCCAAACAGATTTGTGAGCTGCTGGTTCCTTTAATTGGTCAGGATATCTATGCGGAGGTACTGGCCAAAGTGGATCAGGTACCGGATCGGGTTACCCGGACGCACATTGCCAAAACCCTAGTGGAAAAGGGGATTGTGACCCGTTCGCAACAGGCCTTTGATAAATATATCAAGGAAGGCAAAAAAGCCTATGTCAAATTTGATGGTTTAGGCTTGGAAGAAACCATTCAGGTGATTCATGCCAGTGGCGGTTTTGCGGTACTGGCGCATCCGACCAAATATGATTTATCAGCGACCAATATTCGTTATCTGATCGAGATCTTTGCCAAGTTTGGCGGAGATGCAGTGGAGTTACCGCCGGCCATTGAGCCTGCATCAACCCGGCAGATGGTGGATCGGATGATTGCGGAACATGGTCTGAAAGTTTCGATTGGCAGTGATTTTCATGGTGACCATATGCCCTGGATTAAACTGGGGAATGTGCCGAGCTTAAAACCAGGGCAGGTCGGGATTTGGGAGAGTTTTTGTTAATTCTAAATCTTGATGAATGGATCAGTTTTAAGATCTTGGGCGAATTTATACATCAAATGCAGAATGAGGACATTAACAAGTAATAAGGCCCATTCAGAAGTGATTAAAGTCATGATGACGATATACAGCATGATGGAAGTCAGGACTAAATTTCGATAAAAGTTTGGATGTTTTTTTGAAATGAACAGATGATCAATCTTGAGATCAAGTTTGAACTTACGATAGGCAATCACATCAATGCGTGAGGATAAGGCGAGTTCCAATTGTTTAAAGTATTTTGCATGAGAATGAATGAGATAAGTTTTACCATAACCTGTGGTTAACTGTAAGTCATGACTTTCTGGACAGGTTCTCAAGGCTTCTATGTGTGTAATTCGGGATAAGTCGAGCATAAGCGCCGATGGGATTTTTTCTAATCTCCCTAGTCCTCTTTGTGCTCCAACTTCTGTGCCAATGAATATTGAAAAATCATTATTTTGGGAAATTTCAAATAACTGGATGATTACATGAGAGCGTGTCAAAAAATGTATATCGATCAGTTGCCCAATCATCGCATCACTTAATTTGACTTGAAGTGTAAAAAAAGGCGAAAGATTAAAAACCTGTTTTAAATCTACATTAAACCAGATGCCTTGATCATGATTGGGCAGTTGTAATAATAACTGTGGCTGTTTCACCTGCCACCATTTTGCACGAATAGTACGTTGAGCCAGAATAATTGCTTGTGAATGTTGGACTGCTTGCTCAGTCATATCTTTTTTGAGTTGAGGATCGATCAAATATTTTTGTATAAAAAAAGGAAACTTTAAATTTATTCCTCGATCCTGAAACAGAAAGAGGGGAACACATAGACTAAATAAAATATGGAAAACAGGCCTACGTTGAAGATCGAGAAAAAGTTCTGATTGGACTAATGAACTCACTATAAAAGCCAAGATGGCACAAAGTAAAAATAGTGCTAAAGCCAACCATGGTCGAACAATGGGTTGAGGCACCGCTTGTTGAATTTTTTGTTTTAATTTCATATTTTTTTGAATTTTTAGATAAAAATTAGAACCTCAAAATGCTAATTCTGAGGCATTTATTTATAAATTATAGCAAATTATTATCTTGTGCCTGAATCGGTGGCGGTGTCGGTTTGCCCAGAGTGCCTAACAGTTCGATTTCAATGGTTCTTACCATGGCATCTAAAGGTAAGTCATTGCTTTGCGTGCCAAAAGGTTCTTCAATTTCAGAACTGAGCGCATCCAGACCTAAAAAAGTATAAGCCAAAATACCGACCAAAAGCGGAGTCGCCAATCCGAGTGTAGACCCTAAACTAAAGGGCAACATAAAACAGAAAAAGTACACTGTTCGGTTAAGTAGGACTGAATACGCAAAAGGGAGCGGTGTGGTAGCAATACGGTCACAACCCGTGAGTACCAAACTCAGCTCTGTGACGTGTTGATTCATTTGTGTGTAAATAATATCGGAAATTTCGCCCTCTTTAAGTGCTTGCATTAACTCCCATTGAATCAAACTGAGCGTGTATTGCGGCGCATTGGCTTGTTGATACAGTTGGGTAATTGCTTGCTGACTCATGCCACTGGTTTGAATTAACTCGGTTGGATTGGCAGTTTGATGACGCAGGCGGTCGCGCAAGACATTGGCAAATACAATGACGTGCTGAATGACGCGTTCACGTCGTGCTTGACTAAGTATACGGCAGTCGCGGTCAAAGTGGCGCGCGTTGGCAATCAGCATGCCCCAAAGTTTACGTGCCTCCCACCAACGGTCATAACAGGCAGAGTTTTTAAAGCCCAAAAAAATCGACAGCACCACCCCAATTAAAGTAAAGCCAACCAAAGGCAATTCTGGAAAATGAAAATAACCAATATAAGACAAACCGCCAATAATGGTGGAGATCAACATCACCACGCCCAAAGGCGGTAAGACCTTCGGTAAAATCGTGCCCCGCCAAGAAAACAGTAAGTTAAATACACTGGGTTGATCGACTATCATTTTATTAGAATCATCACAATTTTTTGATGATCTTCTGTGCTTGTGCAGGCTTTGTCAATATGCAAATTTTAAGTGTGCTCAAATTTAAGCAGTTGTTGTTCGGCAAAGGAAAAATTACCTTCACTTGAGATGATACAGTGATCGATCAAACGCAGTTCTAGCAACTGACAGGCTTGCTGAATCTGCTGCGTCAGGACTAAATCTGCAGGTGAAGGTTGTGGTAAGCCGAAAGGATGATTGTGTGCAATCACAATCGCTGTGGCATGTTGACTAATCGCAAAACGTAGCAATTGATTAATGGAAATTTCACACGAATTTAATGCACCATAAAATAATTTTTTAAAGCTGATTTTGCGTAAACAGGCATCAAGGCAAAGCACCGCAAACACTTCTTGGGTTTCGCCCAAAAGTTCAAAACGCAGATACTCCATCAAGCGTTTGGAATTGCTAAGCTCAAGTGCATCTTGTTTTAAATGTTCGGCTACATAGCGCCGTCCAAGTTCTTTAACTGCCATGAGCTGTGAATATTTACTGTTACCCATGCCGTGAAATTGACACAACTCGGCAATGGGTGCATCGAGTAAAGTAGTGAGATTGCCAAAATGCTGAATTAGCAATCGTGCCAACTCCACCGCAGAATGTTGCTGTGAGCCTGAGCGCAAAAAAATAGCCAATAGTTCGGCATCAGATAAACTGGCAGCACCATTTTGAATGAGACGTTCACGTGGCCGTTCTTGTTCAGGCCAATGTTTAATAGATAAATGCATTGTTATTTGACTTTTTTATTCTAAATTTGAAACTTAAATCCCAACAGATCTCTTGGGAATGACATTATTTAATGCTATTGTGAGCGCCACTGCAACAAAAAGGTGGCTTATTTGTGAGCTTCGATTTAAGCGTCCTCCCTCATAAAAACATTATTTTAGCTGTGACAGGCGGCATTGCGGCCTATAAAAGTGCGATTTTAGTGCGTCGTTTAAAGGATGCGGGGTTTAGTGTTCGCGTGGTCATGACCAAGGGGGCACAAGCTTTTATTACACCGCTGACCTTTCAAGCACTGTCAGGCAATCCAGTACATACCGAATTATTAGATACCGAAGCCGAAGCAGGCATGGGGCATATTGAATTGGCACGGTGGGCCGATTTAATTTTGGTTGCGCCCGCCAGTTGCGACACCTTAGCCAAATTTGCTGCAGGTCTGGCCGATGATTTGCTCAGTACTTTATATTTAGCCACCACTGCACCAGTTTGGGTTGCACCTGCCATGAATCAGCAAATGTGGGCAGCCAAAGCCACACAGCGTAACTTAACCACTTTGGTGGAAGATGGCGTGCATGTAATTATGCCCGATGCGGGCGAACAAGCCTGTGGAGATGTTGGTTTAGGGCGTATGCCAGAACCTGAAGATTTGGCGCATCAGGTGACGCAGTATTTTCATCAGGCACAGCGTGCTTTGGTGGAAAAATTTGGCATGTTGGCAGGCAAAAATGTCACCATTACAGCAGGCCCAACCCGCGAAGCTTTAGACCCTGTGCGTTATATTTCTAACCATAGTACAGGCAAAATGGGTTTTTCTTTGGCTGCAGCCTGTTATGCAGCAGGGGCAAAAGTCACGCTTATTGCAGGCCCAGTTAGTTTAGATACGCCAAATGGGGTACAGCGAATTAATGTGTCTTCTGCAATTCAAATGCTAGATACCAGTTTGCAGATGCTTGAACAAGGCTGTGATATTTTCATCGCTACAGCCGCGGTGGCAGATTACCGCGTGGCAGAAATTGCGGAACACAAAATTAAAAAATTAGGCGATGAGCTGAATGTGGCGTTGGTCAAAAACCCTGATATTGTTGCGACCATTGCACAACAGGAAAAACGTCCGTTTATGGTTGGCTTTGCTGCAGAAACCCGCAATGTAGAAGAGTATGCAGCAGGCAAGTTGGTGGCGAAAAAGCTGGATATGATTGCCTGCAATGACGTTTCCCGTGCCGATATTGGTTTTGCTTCCGATGAAAATGCCATGACGGTATTTTTTGCCGAAAGCTACCGTATGGAAAAACGCGATTTGGAAAAAGCCTCGAAACAGGAAATTGCGCAGCAATTGGTCGAAGCGATACACGATGCCTTGTATCGAGATCCATCTCAGGATGATGATTTTTAATTTTGATCGTCCATCAGCAAACGGATGACATAAAAAACCGCTGAAATTTCAGCGGTTTTTTTATATCCAATCGCGAATTAAGCTTGACCTTCAGCTGCAGCGGCTTGAGCACGTTGCATATTGGCTTCAAACTCGGCATCGAAGTTGATTGGCGTTAACAATAATTGTGGGAAGCTGCCTTTGGTAACCATATCATTCACTGCTTCACGCAAGAATGGGAACAAAATGTTCGGGCAGTATGCGCCAAGAATGTACGGTAAACGCTCTTCTTCAACGCCATCAATCAGGAAAATACCAGCTTGGGTAACATCAACAATAAATGCAGTATCGCCCGCGTTGTTGGCTTGAACCACAACTTTTAATGCTACTTCAAAGTGGGTTGGATCAATTTTTTCTGCAGAAGATGACAGGTTGATGTTCAATTCAGGCTGCCATTCTTTGGTAAATACTTGTGCCCCAGGAACTTCAAAAGAAATGTCTTTGGTATAAATACGCTCTAATGCCAATTGTGGTTGAGCTTGTTGTTCTTCACTCATGTTAAATCCTTAAGAGTTGGTTATCGTGTTATGTTTATGCCAATAATTGATCGAGCTTGCCTTCGCGATCTAACGCATATAATTGGTCAAAGCCGCCAATAAACTGGTCATTGATGAAAATTTGTGGAACGGTACGATGATTGGTGCGTTGCATTAATTCAACACGTACTTCAGGCGCTTCATTCGACAAATTAATTTCTTTATAGGCAACGCCTTTACGCTCAAGGAGTTGTTTTGCACGAATGCAGTATGGACATACAGTCGTTGAATAAATAGTGACTTCAGCCATGATTGTTCTCCTTGCGAAAAATATTGGGTAAAACTATTTGCTTTTTACTAAAGGTAAACCTTGTGCTTTCCAGTTGCTAATACCGCCATCTAAACGATAGGCATCGGTATGTGCGACCTGTTGTAAAGCACTGCCTGCAACCTGACCCAAGTTACAGATAAAGACCAATGGGCGATCTGAGGTTTTTAACTCTTCAACATGCTTGGTAATTTGGCTATAGGGAATATTGCGGCTACCACTGATATGACCTTCACGGAAATCTTTGGCATCACGTAAATCAATCAACATGGCATTTTTAGCTTTGACTAAAATACCCAAAGATTGTGGGGAAATTTTGCGACCATTGCGTTGACCTTCTAACACAAAGAACAACACTACCAATACAGCCAGCGTCCCAAATAAGAAGGGATGATTCCCCATAAATTCGAACCAACGTTCCACAAGTCACCTAATTACAATGTCAAAATTGTTCAAGAGTATAGCGTATAAATATGGCGATCAAAAACACCGCTTCAAGGGCAGCGCCACAATAAAATTAATTTTTTTGTTGCGCTTCGGCAATTTCATCACACAGTCTTAAATAACTGTCTAAACGACGCGATAAAATTTCGCCTTCTGCAGCAGCCAGTCGCAGCGCACATTGCTTTTCATGTTTATGGGTACAGTTGCGGAATTGGCAATGACCCAACAGGTTTTCAATTTCAGGAAAACCATTTTGAATTTTATCTTGGCTCAAGTGCCACAAACCAAATTCACGAATCCCCGGTGAGTCAATTAAGGCAGCACCATCTCCAAAGCCAATTAAACGAGTAGAGGTTGTGGTGTGCTGTCCAAGTGCCGAGTTTTCCGAAATGATATTGGTCTTTTGCGCCGCTTCGGGCACGATGGCATTAATCAGCGAGCTTTTACCCACGCCCGATTGCCCGACAAAAGCTACCGTTTCACCTGCTAAACGTGCCGCTAAATGCTCTAAATTCGCATCGGATTGGGTTTGCATAACTTCATATCCCAAGTCTTGATATTCCTTGAGCAAGTCTAAAATCGGGTCGTTTTCTTTGAGTAAATCAGATTTGTTTAAAACCAATAAGGCGGGAATATCGGCATCGGCACAAGCAACCAAATAGCGGTCAATCAAGCCCGGTGCAGGTTCAGGCAAAGGCGCAAAAACAATCACAATCAAACTGATATTGGCGGCAACAGGTTTAACTTTGTGATAACGATCAGGTCGGGTCAATAAAGATTGGCGTGGATGAATCGCGGTAATAATTCCTAAACCTGTATTCGGATCGGCTTGCCATTTGACCCGATCTCCCGTCACCAATAATTCTAAATTGGTGCGAGTATGACAGCGCCAAATACTGCCTATTTCGATAGGTTTCCAAAACGGTTCAGGCTCACCTGCGTGCACCACAGGTTTTTCAGGATGAATTTCAGGAACAGATAAAGCCTGCACTTCTAATTGACGGCCATAGTGTTGTACCACCAAGCCTTCTAAATCATGTGAAGTGTCAATGTCTGCCTGACGTGACTTGTGTTGTTTTTCAATTCGACGTTGCTGTTGTTCAGTCAATCGACGCTTACGAATTAAAGCCATTCATATCCTAAAAAACCATGAACTCAGGATGGCAAAAATAGCATGAAGCGGGGGCACAGTTACAGCCAAGAAGCAAGAAATTTGCTACTATGTTATTTTTAAGCCGAATAAGATTGCACATTTATGAGCAGCACGCCTGATACTCGCCTCATTTGGATTGATTTGGAAATGACAGGTTTAGATACCGATAACGACCAAATTATTGAAGTGGCTACCATTGTGACCGATGATCATTTAAATATTTTGGCAGAAGGTCCTGTGCTGGCTGTGCATCAACCTGATCGTATTTTAAATGCCATGGATGAGTGGAATACACGTCAGCATGGACAATCGGGCTTAATTGAGCGTGTGCGTCGCAGCAAACTCACTGCGCAGGATGCAGAGCAGCAAACCATTGAGTTTCTAAAAAAATGGGTCAATCCTAAAACATCGCCAATGTGTGGCAACTCAATTTGCCAAGACCGCCGTTTTTTACACCGTTTAATGCCTGAATTGGAACAGTACTTCCATTATCGTAATTTGGATGTATCATCAGTGAAAGAGTTGGCAAAGCGCTGGCGTCCAGAAATTATGAGCGGTTTGAAAAAGAATGCGTCGCATTTGGCGATGGATGATATTCGTGATTCGATTGCCGAGCTGAAATATTATCGCCAGTACTTTTTTATTATGAATCAGGACTAAAACCTTTTTCTGCGTAGGAGATGGGGCTGTAACAGTAACAGCGATCTCTTGCGCCAAAACGGTATGAGTCACTCATAAATAAGAAATAATAAGATATGACTCAGCATTGCCTTATGTCTTACTTTATATAGAGATATTAGAGGCAAGTTTGTATAAAGTTAAGCAATGCTGAGGTGTTTTTTGGTTAAAAACCAAGCAAAATAAAAGCTTTATTTTCCTGCCTGCCAAAATGCTTCTCCTGCCTGAATTGGGTCGCCTGTTTGCGCCAAAGTCTCAAGCCAGACATCATATTGCGCGATGATTGGATGTTGGCTAGGGTGAAAGTCAGGTTTAAACCAATCACGATATTGTGATTGCATTTTGCGTAATTTCCCTTGTTTGCCAAACAGCCATTGCAAGCCACGTACATTCATTTTAAGGCGCTGGATACGATTAAACCCATCGCATTTCAGCATGACATTGGCGCGGTACAGGGTAAATCCGAACATTAAACCTGTGGTCAGCACCAACGCCATTTTTCGGGTCACTTCAGGCACATTGCCCACCTGTTGCATCACATCAAACGCCACATCACGATGTTCCATTTCTTCAATCGCATGCCATGCAAATAAGGCGCGGACATAAGGATGTGCATCTTGTAGCGTGTCTTTTTCGCCATAAAAAGTTTCTGCCATAAGTGCAGTTAAATGTTCCGCAGCCGCTGTCATGGCGATGTTGTATTGGGGCGAGCGATATTTCAGTTCAAACTTAAACACTTTGTTTAGACGCTGAATAAACTGATCTACAGGCATGCCTTGATCTTTCATAACCTGATTCATTTTGTCGTGTGCAATGCCGTGCTGAGCTTCTTGCCGAATAAAATCGGCAACACGTTGTTTTAAGTCTGGGTCTTGAATTTGATCACGGAACAAACGTACCGATTGAATGAAATAACGCTCGCCATCAGGAAAAGTCAGGCTTAAAGCATCAAACATGCGGGTCAAAAACGGGTCACCTGCAAACCAGTAACGCGGCACATCGGCTAATTTAAAATCGAGATTGCTGCGTACTATGGGCGCAACATGATATTGGACAAGTGCATTCATTTTATTTTATTTCACTCTGGTCAATCCTGTTTGCAGTATGTCGGGCTTTGGCAGATTTGTTTTGACAGTATTTGCCATTTTTTATACATTAAACGACAAAAGAAAATGATGCATGTCAAAATGAGCAAGCACATGAGCGAAATTCAAATTCCAAATGGCTATTATCAACTTTGGTTACGCTATTTATCTGCACAGGGCAGAGTTCCTGAGCAGCTTGGATTTTCGCCTGCACAATTGCAGCATTTACAGCATGTGTTGGCATTGCCTATGGATACCCAATCGTCTTATCAATTTTTTAATGAGATCATCCAACACAGTATTCAGTTTTTAGATTGTCCAACGCTTGTTTTTGAATTGGCGCGTTATATTCAGCCTGAACATTTTGGTGTGCTCGGCTATATGGCATCGCGTAGTAATAGTGTTGCAGAAGCCCTTCAATATATGATGCGTTTTAGTCGTTTGGTGGTAGATGGTACGGCAGCCGTACCGATGCGACTGGAACAACAACCAGATGCTTTATATTTATCATGGCCGTTGGTGGATGAAAAATACAGCTTGGTTCATGAAATGACTTTTGCCTGTATGACTCAATTGGCCATGCAATTTTTTGATTTTCAACACTCTCCGATACGGGAGATTCATTTTGCCCATGCACCGCGTATGGCGATGCTGCATTATGAAAAGTTTTATGGTTGTAAGGTTTTATTTAAGCAAGCGGAATATCAAATTGTTTTAAATTTAGAAAGCCTCAGTTTAAAACCACAGCAAGCCGATCCCTCTTTAATTCATTTACTCACCAAACAAGCTGAAGATGCGATTGCGTTAAAACCACAATTAGAAACCGTGCAGCAGCAAGTCCAAGAGCAGGTGGCGCATTATTTACGTTATGAACAGCAAGTGCCGAGCATTGAATGGGTGGCGCAGCGTTTATTTCGTTCAGGGCGTACGTTACAGCGTCAGCTTAAACAGGAAGGTACGGGTTTTAAACAGATTCTTGAAATAGAACGGATGCAGCGCTGTGAAAACTTACTGCGACAAAATGTGAGCCTAAGCGATATTGCACAGTTGTTGGGTTATTCAGACCAATCGGCTTTGGCGCGTGCCTATAAAGCCTGTACAGGACAGACCTTGCTAAAACGTAAACAGCAGTTGCAGCAAGCTGAGGATGCACTTTCTCTACAGCAAAATACGCCATAAATAGTATGGATTGGCTCATTATCAACAGGTGATTTCGCGCTAAGAGATTGAAAATAAGCTGTGTGTAGCCATGACCGAATCAGCTTTTGCAAGGTTGATAAAGCCTAAGATAAAACCTGAAGTTGTTTATTTTTATCAATATTTTTAAATTTAAAAGCACGATTGAGCAAGTTTCAAAAACCGATAAGCAGGCAAAATTAGGCATCTTTGATCATTGAGAAAAAAGCGCAAATATCAGTAAATGTAGCCTCGCGGTTGTTCTGAATAAATCGTTTTGCAAACAGAAATGCAGCAACTCATGCCTGTGCGCTATTCATTGAGTAAAAAATAGCGTTACAATGGGTCAATTTGTATTTCTACAATAGCAAATGTCTCAGTTTTAATCATTCAAGGAAAATACAACCCTATGTCACGTTTAGCCACACGATTTGCACAGCTTGAATCTCAACAGCGTAAGGCCTTGGTTTCTTATGTTATGGCAGGTGACCCTCATCCAGAAGTCACAGTTCCGTTGTTACATCAAATGGTCGAGGCAGGGGTAGATGTCGTTGAATTAGGTTTGCCGTTTTCAGACCCAATGGCTGATGGTCCAGTAATTGCCCTCGCTGCAGAGCGAGCGTTGGCAGGTGGAACCAATACGCTAGATGCTTTAAACATGGTCAAAGAGTTCCGTCAAAAAGATCAGGAAACTCCTGTGGTATTGATGGGATATTTAAACCCTGTAGAAGTCATTGGTTATGAAAAGTTTGTTGAATATGCACATGACTGTGGTGTCGATGGTGTACTTCTGGTCGATTTACCACCTGAAGAAGCCCAAGAATTTGATGAAGTCCTGAATAAATATGGGATGAATCAAATTTTCTTGTTAGCGCCAACTTCTACACCAGAGCGTATTCAATTTGTTGCAAACCAAGCCAGTGGCTTTATTTATTATGTTTCTTTGAAAGGCGTGACGGGTGCAGCAACACTTGATGTTGCAGAAGCAGCAACCCGCATCCAACAGATTAAAGCTGTAACCAACGTGCCTGTGGGTGTGGGTTTTGGCATCAGTGATGCTGCATCTGCCAAAGCAATGGGCGCGGCTGCCGACGCAGTCATTGTCGGAAGTGCTTTTGTAAAACAATTTGCGAGCTTAGCACCAGAACAAGCCGTCATTGCAACGGTTAATAAAGTGAAGGAGCTTCGAGCTGCGCTCGATGAGTTAGTATGAGTCAAGAAGTGAAAACAGGGAAAATTCTAAGCCCATCGACGCCGTGGACTGCACGTGGTGTACCTGGTATTGAAACACCAGATGAGCAACAAGCGTTAAAAGCGATCTTTACTGAACCAACGATTGAATGTCCAGAATGTCATGCCTTGGTGACACGTACGGCAATGTCGTTCAACGCTTATGTATGCCCACAATGTGATGAACATTTACGTATGAAAGCGCGTGAGCGTTTAACTTGGTTCTTTGACCAAGTGCAAAACGAATTAGGTCAAGAATTCTCTGCCAAAGACCCACTCAAATTTGTAGACAGCAAAGCTTATCCTGAGCGTATGACTGAAGCGCAAAAGAAAACGGGTGAAACCGAAGCTTTAGTGGTGATGCAGGGCTTATTAAAAGATATGCCAGTCATTGCTTGTGCATTTGAGTTTGATTTTATGGGCGGCTCAATGGGTACCGTAGTGGGTGACCGTTTTGTGCAAGCTGCTGAACGTGCGATTCAGCAAAAACAACCGTTAATTTGCTTCGCAGCATCGGGCGGTGCGCGTATGCAAGAAGGCATGTTGTCATTAATGCAAATGGCGCGTACTTCTGCAGCAATTCAACGTATGAAAGAAGCAGGCTTACCTTACATCGTAGTATTAACACATCCTGTATATGGTGGTGTAACTGCATCATTGGCGATGCTGGGTGATGTGCACATTGCAGAACCTAAAGCGATGATTGGTTTTGCGGGTAAACGTGTCATTGAGCAAACTGTACGTGAAAAACTGGAAGAACCGTTCCAACGTGCAGAATACTTACTTGATCATGGTGTGGTCGATCAAATTGTCCATCGTCATGCATTACGTGATACAGTTTATCGTATTCTTGCGAAACTGATGAACTTGCCTTGAACACAGCACCTCTTGCAACCGATGATTTAAACACATGGCTCAATTATTGGAGCCATGTTCACGTTACGGGTATTGATTTAGGTTTGGAACGGGTCATTCCCGTTGCAGAAAAATTGGGTGTAACCCATCCTAAAGCTAAAGTCATTACGGTTGCGGGAACCAATGGCAAAGGCTCAACCACAACCACTTTAGCGGCTATTTTAAATGCGCAGGGCTATCGGGTTGGGTTGTACCAATCGCCACATATTTACCGTTTTAATGAACGAGTCAAATTAGCAGGCGTCGAAATCGATGACCAAAGTTTGATTGATGCTTTTGTGCAAGTCGATCAAGCACGACGTGATTGCGATCTGAGTTTATCTTTTTTTGAGGCCACGACTTTGGCAGCCTTTGTGATTTTTAAAGCACGTGATTGCGATGTATGGGTGCTTGAAGTCGGTTTAGGTGGACGCTTAGATGTGGTCAATGTCGTCAATCCTGATGTGGCGGTTATTACCAATATCGGTTTAGATCATGTCGATTGGTTAGGCGATAGCATCGAAAAAATTGCCTATGAAAAAGCAGGCATTATTCGTCCTAACATTCCTGTCATTTTTGCAGGTCAGCAAGATTTGCCTCAAGCTATTCACGACAAAGCAGCAACCTGCAATGCACCTTTGTTTGTCTTGAATCGTGATTATTTTTATCGGGATATGCAAGATGGTCAGTCATGGATGTTTGCTGCATCGGGTTGTACCTTAAAACTTCCAACAGGCAGTTTAGCCCTCGATAATATTTCAACGGCTGTGGCAGCAGTCTTGCACAGTGGTTTAGAAATCACCCAAGACGCAATTGCACAAGGTATTCAAACGGCCAAATTGGCGGGACGTTTTGAAATTCGTCAAATTCAGGGCAAAACCGTGATTTTTGATGCAGGACATAACCCGCATGGCGTTGAATTTTTGTTAAAGCAATTGCGCAATTTCTTAAATTACAATAAACAGTACACTGAAGTGGTCAGTGTTTTTTCAATGCTTGCAGATAAAGATATAAATTCTGTGGTTGAGTTATTGAAAGATAGTGTCGTAATGTGGAAAATTGCCACATTAAATGTGCCTCGTGCGGCAGAGATCACGGTTTTGGATCAGGCTTTGCAAGGCGAAACAATACAACACTTCGACAGTATACAATTGGCTTTTAAATCAGCACTGGATGAAACAAAAAATAATCAGCTGATTTTGGTATGTGGATCATTTCATACCTTAGAAGCGGTATGGGAGTATTTGGAAGAATGTCAATGAATAACAAACAGCGCTGGATGGGTGGCGTTGTTTTATTAGGTGGTGGTGTTTTATTGGCAGCATTGCTTTTAAAAGGGCAAGAAGAAATACATCAAAATAATGTGAAAACCCCAAGCCAAGCCGAACAAGTTCAACATAAAAATGCCAATCAGGCAGAAATGGTGCAATTGCAACCTTTAACTGTCGATGTGCAAACCGAGCAGCGTCTGCTTGAAGAGCAGCGCCGTGCGCGTGAAAAAGCAGTAGCGGAGCAAGAAGCACGTGCAGCTGAGTTTTTAGCGATGCAACAACAGGCAGAAGCTGAAGCAGCGCGTAAAGCTGCAGAAGAATATGCTGCCTTAAATGCATTGCGTTCTGGTCAGCAGCAAAGTTCTGACAATATTCCACCGGAATTGGTCGAAGATGAACAAGCCAAGCAAAAGCGTTTGGCTGAAGAAAAAGCTGCCCAGCAAAAGAAGTTAGAGCAGCAAAAGGCAACGGATGCCAAGAAAGCTGCTGAGTTAAAAGCCGCGCAAGAGCGTAGTGCTGCAGAGAAAAAAGCAGCAGATGAAAAGCGTTTAGCGGAAGAAAAACGTATTGCAGAAGAGAAGCGCAAAGCGGAAGAACAACGCCAAGCCGATGCAAAACGTAAAGCTGAACAAGAGCGCAAAGCAGCAGAAGCGAAAAAAGAAGCAGAACGTAAGGCTGCCGAAGAAAAACGTAAAGCTGAGGAAAAACGCAAAGCTGAAGAAGCTGCCAAGAAAAAGGCTGAAGCTGAAAAAGCACGTAAGTTATTGGAAGAAGGCGATAAGCAGTGGATGGTACAAGTGGCTTTGGCTGCTAACCAAGCCAATGCCGATGCTTTGGCGGCAAAACTGAAAGCCAAAGGTTATAAAGTTACCCAAAGTCCAACGTCTAAAGGGGTTCGGATTATGGTTGGGCCATCTAAAGACCGTGATGCTGCCGATGCAACCCGTAAGAAAATTACCGCAGACCCAAGTTTGAATATGAAATCTGCATGGGTGATTGATTGGGTGCCGTTAGATAAACGGTAAGCGTCCGCTGAACACACCTTCTGAATTCATCCTATAAGCCTTAATTTAGTCCCCACTTAGAAACAAGTGGGGACTTAAATTTATGACTACAAATCATCAGACATCCATCGCATCTCTTGCGA
>NZ_JAYFSK010000039.1:0-24091 GCF_041464035.1 Acinetobacter sp. AL9
TTTGATTGAGAATAGAAAGATGTTGAACTTTAGAATCTAATTGCTGATTGGTGACTTCAAGATGTTGAACTCTGGCATCTAATTGCTGGTTTGATTGTGCTAGAGACTGATGCTGCATCGCCAACTGCCGGGTAAATTCCAGCAGTTGTTCATGGGTCAGTTGGCTTAAGTCAGGCAGCGTATTCATGACCGCAGTATGCCTGAGGTCATGAAGAGAATGAAATAGAACGTTTGGAGAATAGCAGAATAGCCGAGCTTGGTTTAGAGCATTGTTACCACTTGCTGTCGTCCAATGCGCTGCCAGGGCAAACCCTGGATTAATGCCTGTAACTGTTCCGGGTTGAGGACCACGGTTTCACCTTGGTGAACTTGAGTCCAGTGGAATTTTCCCTGTTCCAGCCGCCTGGCACACAGCCAGATGCCCAGTCCATCATGTACCAGCACTTTCATACGATGGCCACGTTTATTACAGAACAGGTAGGCGCAATGCGGTTTGATGTAGCCAAAGGCTCTCACCACCTGAGCCATGGTCGTATCCATACCTGCACGCATGTCCATGGGCTGAGTAGACAACCAGATTTCATCAATGCGGATCATGTTGCAAGTGCCTTGAGTAATTCTGCCAAGACAGGTATTTCTGATGTCTGCCATTTTAGCTGAATATCATTATTCGTATGAGGCACGGTGATACACAACGTGATCCTCTCATCAATAGGTTGGCTGATTGCAGCAGTGTAAGGCAAAGCAATAAATGCTGGATTCACATGAGTAGGATCCTGCACGGCACCATCATGATGGCTGAAGATCCTGATCCAACGACTGACAAGGTTGGCATTAATACTATGTTGCAGTGCGACCGAAGCGATCGAGGTATTAGGATTTTTGCAGGCATTGACAATACTGAGTTTGAATTCTTTGCTGTATTTTCGGCGTTTTTTAGCAACAGGAGGTGTTGCTGAATATATATCCATGTTCATGGATTAAGTCCCCACTTGTTTCTAAGTGGGGACTAAATTAAGGCTTATAGGATGAATTCAGAAGGTGTGTTCAGCGGACGCTTACCATACAAATACAAAGTATAAAATTTAAATTCCAATCATAAATGCAAAATATTACATTCCCTTTTTACCCAAGCCGATTTTTTCTTAGACCAAGCCTTGTATTTACTTGGTAAAAGCTCTAAAATTCACGCTTCGCAATTTTGCGACACAACTTCGGTTGTGACTCCTTGCTTCTGGCTCAATTTAGTCAGGGGCTGCATAAACCGTAAGGAGCTGACAATGCGTCACTACGAAATCGTACTTTTGGTACACCCAGACCAAAGCGATCAAGTTGTGGGTATGGTAGAACGTTACCTAACTCACATCAAAGAAGCTGAAGGTCAAATTCACCGTTTAGAAGATTGGGGCCGTCGTCAATTGGCTTACCCAATTAACAAAATTCACAAAGCGCACTACATTCTTATGAACGTTGAATGTGGTCAAACTACGCTTGACGAGTTAGAAGAATTGTTCCGTTATAACGACGCGATCCTTCGTAGCTTGATCATCCGTCGTGAAAACGCTATCACTGAAGAGTCATTATTGGCTAAGAGTGCTGAAGAAAAACGTGCGCGTAAAGCTCAACGTGAAGAAGCACAACACGCTAACCAAGACTCTGCTGAAGCTTAAGGAGAACATCAATGGCACGTTTTTACCGTCGTCGCAAGTTCTGCCGCTTTACAGCTGAGAACGTTACGTACATCGACTACAAAGATATCGATACACTAAAACAGTACATCACTGAAAATGGCAAGATTGTTCCTAGCCGTATTACAGGTACTAAAGCTCGTTACCAACGTCAATTAGCGCTTGCTATTAAACAAGCTCGCTACTTAGCGTTGATCCCTTACACTGACAATCATAAGTGAGGTTGAGCTGTGGATATTATCTTATTACAACGCATTAAGAACCTTGGTAAATTAGGCGATAAAGTTTCAGTTAAAGCTGGTTACGGCCGTAACTACTTGATCCCTCAAGGTAAAGCAGTTGCTGCAACTGAAGCAAACACTGCTGCATTTGAAGCTCGTCGTGCTGAACTTGAGAAGCAAGAAGCTGAAATTTTAGCTGCTGCTCAAGCACGTGCTGACCAATTGAACGAAGTTAACATCGTAATCACTGCTAAAGCTGGTGATGAAGGTAAACTTTTCGGTTCTATCGGTACTCGTGACATCGCTGACGCGTTAACGAATGCTGGTCTTGAAGTTGACCGTGCAGAAGTTCGTTTACCAAACGGTGCGCTTCGTCACACTGGTGAATTCAACATCGCAATCCAATTGCACCATGATGTTGTTGCTGAAGTTCTCGTTACTATCGTATCTGAGTAATTTGCTGCAAAAGAAAAGAGCATGCCTAATCGCATGCTCTTTTTTTGTCTTTAGAATATACGATTAGTACAATTTTCCTAAATCGTCCTGCACGCTTTGACTTATCCTTCGCCAAAATCTACTCGCTTTTTTTTCTAGAGGGCGTATCATCGGGAAGTGGAAAGAATATGAGTTTCAAATTCTATCCCCGTGCATTATTCAGCATTTACTGTTTTAAAAATCAGGGATTTATATGTCACAGGCGACTGCTAGCGCAAAGCAACATACTGCAAAGTCTGATCTAAAACCAAATGAGAACAGCCCGCTTAAAGAGTTTCGTACCCCACCGCATAACTTAGCCATCGAACAAGCTGTTTTGGCTGCGTTAATGACTGTGGCCGAATCTTTTGAACAAGTGGGTGATGTGCTACAAGAATCTGATTTTTACGCGACACGCCACAAATATATTTTCCGCGCCATTGATTCTTTGTCTAAAGAAAACTCACCTTATGATGCCGTATTGGTGAATGACTGGCTGATTAAACAAAATTTACTTGAAGCTGCAGGCGGGGAAGAATACTTAATGCAGCTCATGGCAGACTCGCCTTCTAGTTTTTATAACCTAGAAACCTATGCCACGAAAATTAAAGAATTCTCGACCCTCAGAAACATGATTAAAGTCAGTTCTGAAATTTTACAAAATGCCTATGACACCAAAGGTCGTAGCGTAAGTGAAATTTTAGACTTGGCCGAAACCAATATTTTCCAAATTGCCGAACAACATAATAACAATGCCAAAGCACAAGGCCCAAAAGCCATTTCGAGCGTGGTTGCCGATGTATTCGACAAACTTGATGAACTTTCTAAAATGGAAGGTAACATCACAGGCTTAACCACAGGCTTTGTGGAGCTAGATAATAAAACTTCGGGCATGCAAGCGGGTGACTTGATTATTGTCGCTGCGCGTCCATCTATGGGTAAAACCACCTTTGCCATGAACTTGGTCGAAAGTGTTTTGTTTAACAATGATTTGCCTGCCCTTGTCTACTCTATGGAAATGCCTGCAGACTCAATCGCAATGCGTTTAATTTCTGCATACGGCAAAGTGCATCAAGGGAATTTACGTTCAGGTAAACTCAGTGGCGATGAATGGTCAAAAGTCACAGCCACGATTTTACAACTGCAAGAAAAGCATTTGTATATTGATGACTCATCTGCCCTGCCGCCTACGGAAGTACGTGCACGTGCGCGACGCATTGCCAAACAACATGGCGGTAAAATTGGCTGTATCATGGTCGATTATTTGCAGTTAATGAAAGTCCCAGGCATGGGCGATAACCGTGTCGGCGAAATCTCAGAAATTTCACGTAGCTTAAAAGCCTTGGCCAAAGAGATGAACTGCCCTGTGATTGCTTTGTCACAGCTCAACCGCTCATTAGAGAACCGACCTAATAAACGCCCTGTGATGTCTGACTTGCGTGAATCTGGTGCAATTGAGCAGGATGCGGATTTAATCATGTTTATTTACCGCGACGAAGTTTACAATAAAGAATCTAAAGAAGCAGGTACTGCCGAAATTATTATTGGTAAACAGCGTAACGGCCCAATTGGTACGGTACGTCTTGCTTTTGAAGGGCAATATACGCGTTTTAGTAACTTATCTCCTGAGTATTATGCTCAGTATGATGATGAAGAGTAATGCTTGCATTGCTCTTTTTTATTAAAACCATGTTTTAATCTGACTTATTAACTTTGCCCACCATAGTTTCCAACTTGAGAGTAAATTATAATCTTGACTATTTTCTTCCATTTCAAGTGATGGAAATGCTTTATTTAATTGCTTGCATGTCGGATACTTTTGTTGCAGTTGCGCCAAATAATGTGTCTGATCATAGTCTATAAAACCATCTAAAATCCCAACCTCTGATCTATCGACTGTAGAACAATTTGAGGTCTGCTTATTCCAAGCTAAAAATGGGACAATCGGTTTAGATAAAACAAGCTGGTCATTCTTACAGTTTAATGTTGCAAATGAAACTACTTGATATTGCTGGGGTTTAGCACCATCTGGTGCATAAGCTAAACCAATAATTAATTGGTTTTTAGCTGTACTTTTACCTGAAAATCCACTGTACCATTGAGTAGGCTTTTTATATTTAACCTCATCTAGTATTGAGCGAAAAATAAATTGACCTGAACTGAGTTCAAAAATGAAGTCTGAACTCTCCTGTACTGCCAGTGAACCTTGGTAACGGGCAATAAAAACGTCATTGGGTGAATGTGGCATACAAGCCATAACTGACTGACAAAAAAATAAAGTACTCCATCCCAGATAACAAAATATTTTCATTTTTTATTCAACATATTCAAGTTTAAAATGCATTGTTTAATCTCTCTTTGAGTTCATTTAAATTACGAACCCACTCTCCACAATCATCTGAATCTTGCCATAACTCGTACAGTTTAGAATTTCCTGAGTGAGAGCATCTAACACCATAATAGCTTTTAGAACGTATAGTTTTATATGAAAAATAAAGTCTGAAACTTTTACAAATTATTTGCAATCAATAACCTAATAGATTTTTCGATCTTAAATTAATTTATGATCAAAAACTTAAATGTTCATGTCTATTTGAGGTTGATAGGTCTACAATAGTGAATATTTTTAAATAGAACTATTTTTAGTATTTATTTATCACTCCACAGTGTATCTAACACAAATTACCAATTGTCATTCCCAAGGAGTATTTAGGGTGCGCCAAGCAACAGTTTATATTGACAGTCAGGCACTGCAATATAATTTAAACCGTGTCAAACAACTTGCCCCAACAGCAAAAATTGTTAGCATGGTCAAGGCCAATGCTTACGGACATGGTGTAAAAGACTGCTTAGCAGCTTTAAAAGACAGCGATGCCTTTGGTGTCGCTTGCGTTGAAGAAGCCTTAGAAATTCGTGAATTGGGATATACGCAGCCCATCACCCTGATTGAAGGTGTTTTTTCTGCCGATGAAATGCAAAGTGTGTTGGCACACAAATTGGAATGTGTAGTGCATCATCAAGCACAGCTCGATTGGCTACTACAACATAAAGCTGATTATATCGCACAAGGCTTAAAAGTCTGGGTCAAACTCAACAGTGGCATGAATCGTTTAGGTTTTAAAATTCCTGAAATTATTGATGTGATTCACATGCTCAAAGCCGAAGGTTTTACCTGTGTGTTGACCATGCATTTTGCCAATGCCGATGGTGATCATGCTTTAAATGATCAACAAGTCGCGCAATTTTTGCATGTCAAAGACAATTGCAGCCCTATTCTTGCTTCTTGCTGTAACTCTGCTGCAATCTATCGTTATCCCGAATTGCATTTTGATTATGTACGCCCAGGCATTATGCTTTACGGTGCAACGCCTTTTGCCGCACATAATGTGCATACACTCGACTTAAAGCCTGTGATGACTTTAAGCGCAGAAGTGATCGCACTAAATGAAATTGATGCAGGCGAACACGTCGGCTACGGTTCAACCTTTACTGCAGAACAAGCCATGCAAATTGCGATTGTTTCAATTGGCTATGGCGATGGTTATCCACGTACATTTGTGCAGCCAAATTTTGTTGCGATTGGTACAAAATTAACGCCTGTACTTGGTCGTGTGTCTATGGATATGATTGCCATTGATGTCACAGGTTTAGACGTTGAATTAGGCACACAAGTTGAACTATGGGGCAAACACCGTTTGGTGGATGATGTTGCCACAGCCAATGGTACGATTGGCTATGAGTTGTTGTGTCGTTTAAGCCCTCGCCCACAGCGCAAGGCAACCAGCATTTAACTTTCTTTTTTCGATCTGTTGCATGTAGCAGTTTTGCTGCATGCAATCGTCTAAGCCATTCTCTTTTTCTTTCTTATATTTTTCTTTTCGCTTTTTATTTTCTTAAATTCACTTTATTTCCATTCATATTGATAAAAATTTGTGGTCACCCACATTTGCATTTAGCGCTTTACAGTCATCCAAATATTTAGCTGAAAATCACACTCAAAATCTCAAGAAAAAACAATATGCTCGCGCACTGTCTTTAAACTGCCACATCGCTTCAAATTCATGGATTAATCACATTTCACCAGTTCTCAGAAGTTTGTGCTGCGCGCTACGATGAATCAATGACTTCACGACTATTTAAGCCATTTATAAAAGCATCCACATGATAAGAAAATAATCTATTACCAATATTTGTTTACTTTTGACTTCAAAGCATCATCAAACTGCAGCCTCTTTGAAATATAAAACGCTTAATTTCTAAACAAGAATAAAGAGGAAAAACTCCTTAATTTTTATAACCTTATTCTGCTTAGGAAAAGAATATGTCTGAACAAAAAGTAGCTTTAGTGACGGGTGCATTAGGTGGTATTGGCAGTGAGATTTGCCGTCAACTGGTTACAGCAGGCTATAAAATTATTGCAACGGTTGTACCAAGAGAAGAAGATCGCGAAAAGCAATGGCTTAAAGACGAAGGCTTTACAGAAAGTGATGTGCGCTTTGTTTTAACCAACTTAAATGAGCATGAAGCGGCTACAGCAGCCATTCAAGAAGCAATTGATGCTGAAGGTCGTGTAGATGTGTTGGTCAACAATGCTGGTATTACCCGCGATGCAACTTTCAAAAAAATGAGCTATACGCAGTGGTCTGAAGTGATTGAAACCAACTTAAAAACACTTTTTACCGTGACTCAGCCTGTATTTAACAAAATGTTAGAACAAAAGTCTGGTCGCATTGTGAACATTAGTTCGGTGAACGGTTTAAAAGGTCAATTTGGTCAAGCCAACTACTCTGCAACTAAGGCAGGCATCATCGGCTTTAGCAAAGCTTTGGCGCAAGAAGGTGCACGTTCAAATATCTGCGTGAACGTCGTTGCACCAGGTTATACCGCAACCCCGATGGTCACAGCCATGCGCGAAGAAGTAATTAAAAGCATTGAAGCACAAATTCCTCTGCAACGTCTTGCCGCCCCTACCGAAATTGCGGCAGCAGTTATGTATTTAGTGAGTGATCATGCTGCATACGTAACAGGCGAAACCTTATCAATCAACGGCGGCTTATACATGCACTAAGCGTGTAACACCTCATTTGAATCTACAAGTTTATTTACTGGAGTGACACCCATGCTATACGGCGACTTATTTTCAAACATGAATGCTCAATACAAAAACGTGTTTGAACCGTACACCAAATTCAACAGTATAGTTGCAAAAAATTTTGCTAACTTAACCAACCTACAATTAGAAGCAGCACGCAACTATGCCAACATTGGTTTAGCACAAATGTTTGCCAATAGCGAAGTGAAAGACATGCAAAGCATGGTGAACTGCACCACCAAGCAATTAGAAACTATGAACAAACTCAGTCAGCAAATGATTGAAGATGGCAAAAAATTAGCAACACTGACTTCAGAATTCAAAGCAGAATTTGAAAAGTTAGTCAGCGATTCAATGCCAAATAATAAATAAACACTGCTCTGAAAACCATGCGTTATCAGGACGAATGTTACGGGGAAGTGTGAAAATTTCCCCGTTTTAGTTTCAGCCTTGCACTCAATTTGATTGCTAAAAGCCATGTGCTATGGAGCGATGAAATGAAACAGAACTCATTTCAATTCAAAGAAAATATATTACAATTTTTCTCTAGCCACGATGATATCTGGAAAAAACTACAAGAATTTTATTATGGGCAAAGCCCTATTAATGACGCCTTAACACAGCTCAACAAAGAAGATATGTCTATGTTCTTTGAAGCTTTGTCTAAAAATCCAGCACGCTTGATGGAAATGCAATGGAGCTGGTGGCAAGGTCAAATGCAAATCTACCAAAATGTGATGATGCGCAGTGTGGCAAAAGACATCGAACCATTCATTCAACCTGAAAGTGGTGATCGTCGTTTTAACAGCCCATTATGGCAAGAACAACCCAATTTTGACCTGTTATCGCAGTCTTATTTGCTGTTTAGCCAACTGGTACAAAATATGGTGGATGTCGTAGAAGGCATTCCAGACAAAGTGCGTTACCGCATTCACTTTTTTACCCGTCAAATGATTAATGCTTTATCACCAAGCAATTTTCTTTGGACTAACCCTGAAGTGATTCAGCAAACCATTACCGAACAAGGCGAAAACCTTGTCCGTGGTATGCAAATTTTCCATGATGATGTGGTCAATAGCGGAAAATATTTATCTATTCGCATAGTCAATAGTGACTCTTTTAGCTTGGGTAAAGATTTAGCCTATACACCAGGCGCAGTGGTCTTTGAAAATGAAATTTTCCAGTTGTTGCAATATGAAGCAACGACAGAAAATGTATATCAAACCCCGATTCTAATCGTGCCGCCATTTATTAATAAATATTATGTGCTGGATTTACGCGAACAAAACTCATTGGTGAACTGGTTACGTCAGCAAGGTCATACGGTCTTTTTAATGTCTTGGCGTAACCCAAATGCTGAACAAAAAGAACTCACTTTCGCTGATCTGATCACCGCAGGTGCGGTTGAAGCTTTGCGTGTTATTGAAGAAATTACAGGAGAAAAAGAAGCCAACTGTATCGGCTATTGTATTGGTGGTACTTTACTTGCTGCAACGCAGGCTTATTACGTGGCAAAACGCCTGAAAAGTCATGTGAAATCTGCCACGTATATGGCAACCATTATCGACTTTGAAAACCCAGGCAGCTTAGGCGTATTTATTAATGAACCTGTGATTAATGGTTTAGAAACCTTAAATAATCAATTCGGTTATTTTGATGGTCGCCAATTGGCAGTTACGTTCAGTTTGTTACGTGAAAATACCCTGTACTGGAACTACTACATCGAGAACTATTTAAAAGGCAAAGAGCCTTCAGATTTCGATATTTTGTATTGGAACAGCGACGGCACCAATATTCCTGCCAAAATTCATAATTTCTTATTGCGTAATTTGTATTTGAATAATGAATTGATTTCACCAAACGCAGTGAAAGTAAACGGTGTTGGACTCAACCTTTCTCGTGTCAAAACACCAAGCTTCTTTATTGCAACGCAGGAAGATCATATCGCACTTTGGGATACAAGATTCCGTGGTGCAGATTACTTAGGCGGTGAATCTACACTGGTACTTGGTGAATCTGGACACGTGGCAGGCATTGTGAATCCGCCAAGTCGTAATAAATACGGTTGCTATACCAATACTGCCAAGTTTGAAAATACCAAGCAATGGCTTGATGGTGCAGAGTATCATCCTGAATCTTGGTGGCTACGCTGGCAGGCTTGGGTCACACCGTATGCAGGCGAACAAGTCCCTGCCCGCGCCTTAGGTAATGCGCAATATCCAATGATAGAAGCAGCACCAGGTCGCTATGTTTTGGTAAATTTATTTTAATCAGTCATATAACAACAGCAATGCACATGCTATATATCATGTGCATCCACAGAAACGTAAACATAAAATTTAAGGATATAAAATGAAAGATGTTGTCATTGTTGCTGCAAAACGTACTGCAATTGGTAGCTTTTTAGGTAGTCTCGCTTCTTTATCTGCACCACAATTGGGGCAAACAGCAATTCGTGCAGTCTTAGACAGTGCTAAAGTACAGCCTGAACAAGTCGATCAGGTGATTATGGGTAACGTACTCACTACAGGTGTAGGACAAAACCCTGCACGTCAAGCCGCAATTGCTGCAGGTATTCCTGTACAAGTGCCTGCAGCAACGCTAAACGTGGTGTGTGGTTCGGGATTACGTGCCGTACATTTGGCTGCACAAGCGATTCAGTGTGATGAAGCAGAAATTGTAGTTGCTGGTGGTCAAGAATCAATGTCACAAAGCGCACACTATATGCAGTTGCGTAACGGTCAAAAAATGGGGAATGCCCAGTTGATCGACAGCATGGTGGCTGATGGTTTAACCGATGCCTATAACCAATATCACATGGGTATTACTGCAGAAAATATTGTAGAAAAACTTGGTTTAAACCGTGAAGAACAAGACCAATTGGCACTGACTTCACAACAACGCGCGGCTGCAGCACAAGCGGCTGGTAAATTTAAAGATGAAATTGCGGCTGTAAGCATTCCACAGCGTAAAGGCGACCCAATTGTATTTGCTGAAGATGAATACATCAAAGCCAATACTACCCTTGAAAGCCTGAATAAATTACGCCCTGCGTTCAAAAAAGATGGCAGCGTAACCGCAGGCAATGCTTCTGGTATTAACGATGGTGCAGCAGCAGTGTTGATGATGAGTGCAGACAAAGCTGCAGCCTTAGGTCTACAACCTTTAGCACGTATTAAAGCCTATGCAATGTCGGGTATTGAGCCTGAAATTATGGGTCTTGGCCCTGTTGAAGCGGTTAAGAAAACCTTAAATAAAGCAGGCTGGAGCTTAGATCAGGTCGATTTAATTGAAGCCAACGAAGCCTTTGCCGCACAAGCACTAGGTGTTGCCAAAGAATTAGGCTTAGACCTAGATAAAGTAAACGTGAATGGTGGCGCAATTGCCCTCGGTCACCCGATTGGTGCTTCAGGTTGCCGTATCCTCGTGACGTTACTACACGAAATGCAACGCCGTGATGCGAAAAAAGGCATCGCAACGCTTTGCGTCGGCGGTGGTATGGGTGTTGCACTTGCGGTTGAACGCGACTAAGTAACCGAGCCGAAAGTACTGCACGAGTCAAAGCTATTGAATTTGATAGCTGTTCAAAGCCAGTAATAAGTTAAGACATAATGGGAGCTTCGGCTTCCACTATTTTTTTAACTACACAGAGCTTAAAATAATATTGTTGTCGATTAATTTGACATGACAAGTTCTGCTTAATCCACCGAAAGTAAGTGCTGAATATGATCACTAAAGTGATAAAAATGCATGGTATCGGGTTGCTGTTTCAGCTGTTGCCATGCGTCTACAAACGACGTCCAACCTAAATCTTTTAGGCATTGCACAATCATTTCCAATTGCGACAAAGTCTTTTCAGTCGATTGTTTTAACCGAATTTGTCGGTCTAATTGTTCAATTTTTTGCCCCAATTGGAAAAATAAATATATCTGCTGTGGTTCTGCATCTAATAGTGCTTCGCAGTCTTGTACCACATCACAAATATAACTCGCGTTATCGCACGCATTTTGAATACATTGCTGTAATTCAACATAAGTAGCTTTAGAAAACACCTGTGCCAAGTTTTGAATTTTTGTCCGTGTTTGCTCAAACTGCATCGCAAATGAAGCAGGCTGTTCTTCGTTTAAAATCAATTCATTTAAAGAAGCTGCATCAAATGCAGGCAAACAAAAGGCATGTGCATAAGTCAAAGCAGCATCATTTTGTTTAAATGGAAATTGCTGACATACATATTGAATACGGGTTAAATATCGGGCTAACCAAAAAATTTCTCGCGCATCGCTGCTAGATAAATTCACGGTTGTTTCATCCTCCTAACTCTAAGGTCTGTTGATAATTCATCGCGATAAAGCACCTCAATCGCCTTGCCCAATTAACCTACAGCACTCATCCACTCAGACCGCTTTTATTTACATAAACCTGTATCTACCATACAAAACAATGACAGGTTTTCACTTAAACACAACTATTCAATCTTGCTTTTCTAATTGATCCAAGTATGGCTTGAGGTCATAGTTTCTGATTCACTTCTATTATTTGATTAACTTTGCCCGTCCAAATTTTGTGATATTTACTGCAAAATCTGCGGTTATATTTTGCCCTTTTTCAGTAAAAAACTTGCTAATCATTCCGAGTTTTCTTATTGTGTGGAAGAACAAGTTTTCATCCGTATGAATTGACCTAGTAAATATTGAATATGTCTATACAAGAAAAAGAAACATCGAATAGTTTATATCGCCAATGGCAAATTTTATCGCGCCTTTCTACAGGTAAATGGATGGGCACACGTGAATTACACGATGTCCTGCAACGTGAAGGTATCGACATTAGTTTGCGTACGATTCAACGTGACTTAAATCAAATTTCTCAGCGCTTTCCAATTGAAAGTAATGGTACCGTACCACAAGGTTGGCGCTGGCGTTCAGATGCACCGATTCAAAGTTTACCGCACATGACCAGCTCTCAAGCGGTAACGTTTATGATGGTCGAGGAACATTTAAAACATCTGCTGCCGCCAAGTTTGATTGAAGAAATGAACCCATGGTTTGATTTGGCACGACGCAGTCTATCGACCCAAAACAATGTCCGCCAATGGATTAATCGTGTGCGAATTGTGCCTGCAACACAACCTTTAATTCCACCAGTCGTAGACCGCAATGCACAACAGGCGATATATGAAGGCTTGCTCCAAGACAAACAACTAGAATGTATTTATCAATCACGCAGCAATTCAGGCGAAGAAAAAACTTATGTGCTGAATCCTTTGGCTTTGGTGCAAAAAGGTGCGGTGATTTATTTAATCTGTACTCGATTTGACAAAACCGACATTCAAACCTTTGCCCTGCATCGTTTTAAAGCAGCCAAAGTTTTAGATTCACGCGCCTTGCATCCTGTTAATTTTGATATTGATGCCTATATTGAATCTGGCGAATTAGGTTTTAGAGTCGATTTCAGTAAAGCTACTGAAAATATTCAGCTCAAACTTACCATGCAAAAAGCTGATGCCATATACTTCGATGAAAGCCAATTAAGCAAAGATCAAACTATGGAAACACTGGAAAATGGTAATGTGTTGGTGACTGCCACTGTGCCGTTTACCTCACAATTGGTTTGGTGGTTGCGTAGTTTTGGTAAAAAGCTAATTCAGATTGAACCTGTAGAAGTTGCCAATACGGTGCATCAAACTCAGGAATAAAAAAGCCCCAAATATATTGGGGCGATAGCATTATCGTTCTCTTTTAAATCAAATTATTGTGATTGCTGATTGAAATTAAAATTAAAATTGACTCGGCATCGTTCAGCGTGGGCATGCCAGTTCAGCTGTACTATAACGAATGCTTTTTAAAGTCATATTTTGCTCCTATCTATGTTGATAAGTGTCACTTTAAATGCTCCTGATCTAGCTGTGAAATCATAAGATATGCAGTCGAAATCAGATTTATTCTTATACGCAACTTCTTCTTTGCTTAGCATCTGATTTACTTTGGCGCATAAAAAAGCCCGCAATTTAAATTGTGGGCTTCTTCATCAATCCATCAAACCTTAAGCAGATTTACGTGACTGTGCATTTTTACGAATGGTGATCATCACCAATTGAACTGCGGCAGGTGTCACACCTGGAATACGACTGGCTTGTGCCAAAGTTTCAGGCAAAACATGCTTCAATTTTAGCGTGATTTCACGCGATAAACCTGACACTGCATCATAATCAAAATCGGCAGGGATTTTGGTTTCTTCCAAGCGTTTTAATTGTGCGACATCTTCATGCTGACGGTTGATATAACCTGCATATTTCACTGCAATTTCAATTTGATCGCCCACTTGTGCAGAAACGTCTGAACCCGTTAATTCTGCGATTTGCGCAAAACTGATATTTGGACGTTTTAACAGATCAATCGCAGAACATTCTTTAGATAAATCTGCACCTGTCATTTCAACAAATTTTTTGCCCATTGGGTTGTTTGGTGCAGCCCACAAATGCTGTAAACGCCCTGTTTCACGTTCTACTGCTTCCATTTTTTCACAGTAAGCCGCCCAACGAGTGTCATCCACCAAACCAAGCTCACGACCAATTGGCGTCAAACGCTGATCGGCATTATCTTCACGCAACATCAAACGGTATTCCGCACGTGAGGTAAACATGCGGTACGGCTCTTTAGTACCTAGCGTGATCAAATCATCAACCAATACACCAATATAAGCTTCGTCACGTTTTGGTGTCCATTGTTCCTGATCCCAAGCGCGACGTGCCGCATTCAAACCAGCTAACACACCTTGCGCACCCGCTTCTTCATAACCAGTCGTACCATTAATTTGACCTGCAAAATACAAGTTATTAATGGCTTTGGTTTCCAAAGTGAATTTCAAGGCTTGTGGATTGAAGTAATCATATTCAATTGCATAGCCCGGACGCAAAATATGCGCATTTTCCATACCACGAATTGAACGAACTAACTCGAACTGCACATCAAACGGCAAAGAGGTTGAAATCCCGTTTGGATACAATTCATGTGTATCTAAACCTTCAGGCTCCAAAAATACCTGATGCGAGTCTTTATCAGAAAAACGGTGAATTTTATCTTCAATCGATGGGCAGTAACGTGGGCCAACACCTTCAATCACACCTGTATACATCGGTGAACGATCTAAACCACCACGAATAATTTCGTGAGTACGTTCATTGGTATGGGTGATATAGCAGTTCACTTGTTCAGGGTGCATCGACACATCACCCATGAATGACATGGTTGGTGATGGGAAATCACCTGGCTGCGGAATCATGACCGAAAAATCGACTGAGCGTGCATCAATACGTGGTGGCGTACCTGTTTTTAAACGCCCTACAGGCAAATTTAATTCACGTAAACGTGCCGCCAAAGCAATTGATGGAGGATCGCCTGCACGACCACCGCTCGATTTTTCTAAACCGATGTGAATCACACCACCCAAGAATGTACCTGTGGTCAATACCACGGTTTTCGCATCAAAACGAATCCCCATTTGAGTGACTACACCTTTTACAGTATCGCCTTCTACAATCAGGTCATCGGCTGCTTGTTGGAAAATATCTAAATTGGCTTGGTTTTCTAAAGTGGCGCGAATCGCAGCTTTAAAGCGAACTCGGTCTGCCTGCGCACGTGTTGCACGAACAGCAGCACCTTTACGCGAGTTTAAAATACGGAATTGAATCCCGCTTTTATCGGCAGCCAATGCCATTGCGCCGCCTAAGGCATCAATCTCACGTACCAAATGCGACTTACCAATCCCGCCAATTGCAGGGTTACAGCTCATCTGCCCTAAAGTCTCAATGTTATGAGTTAAGAGTAAGGTTTGACGACCCATACGTGCTGCTGCAAGCGCCGCTTCGGTGCCTGCGTGACCGCCACCAATAACAATGACATCGTAAACTTTAGGATAGTGCATAATGGTCAATGAGAGATAAAAAATAAAGACGGAATATTATAGCAAAACTTGTGGCGTAAGTTGACAGATTCAGTCGATTTTATTGGCTTAACCGCGCTACAAAATTAATATTTTGTAATCCAAATTTGCATTTTTACTGTACATAAAAACATTTAGACCTAAAAATTAACCAGATCACCGTTGTTTTAATTTGTCTATTTTTTATCCTAATAGCACAGATATGAGAAACAAAGGGAAACATCATGAATAAGAAAATTTTGCTGTCCTCTATGCTTTGTGGCTTATTTTTCAGTCCATTTGCAGTGCAGGCAAATGATAAAGTAGAAACCGTCTATAACGCGCAAAAATTCCAGCAAGTCTGTAAAGGTAAAACTCAGGGCGCACCTGTAAGCTTTGCTTATCGTGGGATTATCTGGAATGGTACCTGTGAACCACAATTCTTTAGTTCATCTAAAGCAGTGCAATTACAAGGCAATGAGCCTGAATTATACCGTTCTTGTTTGGCAGATGCGCAAAGTACCGTCATTACAGTCAATGGTACTGAGTTAAAAGGCAAATGTGCCTTAGGCTTTACGCCACCACGCCCTGCTGCCATGTGATCAATCACTTAATCTATATTTTCATGAACAGATCGGCTTGTATTCATTCAAACTGAAAGCATGAAAATAACACCAAAGCAGTCATTTATAAGAAGTGACTGCTTTGTTTATTGCACAAGCTCAAAAAACAATTACACTGCAAAGAGAGGGAAAATTATACCCATAAGAAAAAAATAAAGGATGTGCTATGGATTCAGGCTTTTTTACCTTTTTTCTACCACTGACCTTGGCTGTGATGATGATGGGCTTAGGCTTACAACTCACGCCTAAAGACTTTATTCGGGTCAATCAATTTCCTAAAGTCATTTTTTTAACGCTTTTTTCACAATTGGTCATTTTGCCTGTTTTAGCATTTTCAATTTGTTTATTTTTAGAATTGCCACCGCTATTGGCAATTGGCTTAATGCTGCTTGCTGCCTCACCAGGGGGGCCTACTGCGAACTTATTTAGCTATGTCTATAAAGGTGACGTTGCCCTAAATATCACCCTAACCGCAATGAACTCTGTGATGGCAACCTTTACCCTGCCTTTTATTGTTAATTTGTCTTTTCTGTATTTTATGACCGATCAACAACAAATTGGCATGCCAATTGAAAAAATGGCACAGGTTTTTTTACTGATTATTGTGCCTGTTTGTGTAGGAATGGCGGTGCGTAATGCAATGCCACAAATTGCATTACAGTTGGGCAAACCTATGCGTTTGATGTCCATTTATTTCATTTTCGCTTTATTCTTTTATGCGCTTTTCCGCGAACGCGCCAATGTCTTTGACTATTTCAGTGCGATTGGTATCGCCACAGCGCTTTTTTGCTTTTTAAGTTTACTTATTGGTTATCTTGTGCCGTATTTGGCGGGTGTGCCTGATCAACAAGCACGCTCTTGTTGTTTTGAAATTGGCATTCATAACACTGCTGTTTCTTTAACCGTTGCGCTATCGGTTTTGCAAAGCACTGAAATTGCCATTCCTTCTGCGATTTACACCATTTTTATGTATATGTTCAGCTTTATTTTAGGGAGTATGTTAGCTAGACAATCGGCCAAACTTGCCCATCAACACAAACAGGAGCAGAGTTTAAACCACAATAAAAATACAATTTAAAACGTGAGCAAAATTAACTACATATTAAACAAACAGTTAAATATCAAATAAATTATTGTAGATGTAAAAACAAAGGAGTGTTTATGGATTCAGGATTAATCACAATATTTTTGCCGCTGGCTTTGGCCGTGGTCATGGCTGGACTTGGCTTAGAACTCACTCCTAACGACTTTAAACGGGTGAGCAAACACCCCAAAGCAGTGTTTATTGCTTTATTTTGTCAATTGGTCGTCCTGACAGCAATTGCATTTTTTATTTGTAAACTGCTGAATTTACCACCATTGCTTGCAGTCGGACTCATGCTACTGGCAGCATCTCCTGGCGGGCCAACAGCCAACTTGTTTAGCTACTTATATAAGGGCGATATTGCCCTAAACATCACCCTTACTGCCGTCAATTCCGTGATTGCAGCATTTACCTTACCACTGATTGTCAACTTTGCCATTCAGCATTTTATGCAGGATGGGCAACAAGTTGGCTTACAATTTGCCAAAGTATTGCAGGTGTTTTTAATTATTATTATCCCTGTCACTTTAGGGATGTTGGTACGCCATTTTAGCCCGCAAACGGCAGACCGTTTAAACAAACCTGTGCGTATTTTTGCTGTGGTTTTTCTGATAGTGATTATTATTGGCGCGATTGCCAAAGAGCGAAATAACATCATGCTTTATTTGGCAGATGTAGGACTTGCCACTGCCCTGTTCTGTGCCTGCAGTTTATTGATTGGTTATTTTGTCCCGCGTTTCTTTGGTGTGAACAGCCAACAAGCCCGTGCCTGCGCCTTTGAAATTGGCATTCACAACAGTACCCTTGCAATGACCATCGCCCTAACCGTTATGGCAAGCTCAACCATTGCCATGCCTGCTGCGGTTTATTCTATTTTCATGTATATTTTTGCCGCAATTTTAGGCACATTACTAAATAAATTTGTGCCGACTCCTGCATCGGAGCAATCTGCATCCTAAAACAAGTCTCTCAATCATCCCCAATCCAGCAATTTGACTGTTTTGGGGATGATTGAGCGATGATGGTTCAAACAAACTCTTAACTTATATTTTTTAGAGTTATATTTTTGTCACATTATTCGACTATAAGCATAAAGCGCATTTGAAACTTCCAATCGTATAGAGTTTTCCCTTTCGCAATCCGAATAAAAAATAACAGCGTCTGCACCAGTTCAGTTACAATAGCGCTTTCGCATTAAATTTTAGGTTATCTCCGTGAAGTGGTTACAAATACATATTACTGTTGATCAAGCGCAAGTCGATTTTACTGAAACCCTGCTCAGTTCATTGGGTGCAGTCAGCGTAACCTTAGATGATGCGGAAAATCAGGACTTACTTGAGCCACTGCCAGGTGAAACACCACTTTGGAACAAAGTCATTGTGACAGGTATTTATGCACAAGACGAAGGTGAAGAAATTGATGTTGCAGCCTTAGAAACCTTTATTCGTGCGCAAATGCCAGATGCCCCTTTACGCAGTGAATTTTTGGAAGATCAGGTTTGGGAACGCTCATGGATGGATTACTACGAGCCAATCCAGATTGCAGAGAAATTCTGGATTGTACCTGAATGGTTAGAACCACCTGAGGCAGATGCAGTCAATATCAAACTTGACCCAGGTTTGGCTTTTGGTACAGGTAACCATGCCAGTACGTTCCTATGCCTACAGTGGTTAGGCAAAACTGACGTAAAAGATAAAGTCGTGATTGACTATGGTTGTGGCTCAGGCATTTTAGGGGTCGCAGCTTTATTGCTTGGTGCTAAAAAAGTCTATGCAACCGATATTGACCCACAAGCAGTTTTGGCAACCAAACAAAATGCTGAACTGAATGGCGTACTTGAAAACTTGTACGTGGGCTTGCCTGAAGAGTTTAATCAGACTATTGGTCAGAAAAAAGCTGACGTATTGGTTGCCAATATTTTAGCTGGGCCGCTAATGATGCTTGCGCCAGAGTTTGCAACTTTAATTAAATCTGAGGGAGAGTTCGCACTTGCAGGTGTAATTGAAGAGCAAGTTGCTGAAGTTTCTAGTGTTTATTCTGAATTTTTTGATATAGTACAGGTCGAAAAACGCGAAGAAAACTGGTGCAGAATTTCTGGGAAACGCCACCCTAACTAACTACATTTTTTGAATTATGAGCGACAAGCAAACCAAGTGCCCTGAATGCCAAACTGTCTATAAAGTTTCTGTTGCGCAACTGACCGTTGCGCAAGGCATGGTTTGTTGTCCAAAATGTTCTAACAACTTTAATGCGCTTTCACATTTGGTGCAGGCGCATAAACAAGAAGTTAGTTCGCGCTCTAATCTACAACGCATACAAAACCGTAGTTTAATTCCTGTAACCGAACAGATTCCACAAGAACAGAACATTTTGGACATTTTCCAGCGTAAGGTGGAACACTCCAATATTGATCTGAAAACCTATTTAAATAATCTAAACTATTTCAGCACAGAGCCAATTGGCACTATTCCTGCCATGAATTTGTCTATTCAAGACATTGAACAGGAAAAAAAGCACAGTAATGGCTACTATTTGCTGTGGGGCATTATCAACACATTGCTAATTGGTTTGCTAGTCTTCCAGATTTTATGGTTTAACCCGAAATTCCTGAACAGTAGTCCTGCGCTGAATTCTGTATTCACACAGGTATGTCAGGTATTTAAATGTCAAAGCCTAGAAGAACGCTACAGTTTAATTTCTATCAACCGTGTTCGTGTAAAACGTATTGACCGACTGAATACGCAATTTACAGGCGAGCTGATTAATTATCACGATAAAAGCTTGGCATTGCCTAATATTAAAGTCACCCTAAAAGAAAACCAGAGAACTTTATCGACTTATATTTATTCTCCACAGGAGTATTTGGTCGAAAGTCTTTCGAGTATTCAACGTATTCCTAAAAATAGTCCTTTTAAGTTTGACATTTTGGTTCCAGTGGCACGAAACAGCTTCGATACCTATAGTTTAGAAATTATCAAGCCTTAATCGACAAAAAAAAGTAGAAAAAATTGCGAAAAAAATTAAAAAAATTGCAGTTTTCTTGCTCACTTTTTCTCATACAATGGTATCATACGCGCCACGAAAGCTTTGTGCTGCAAACTCCTCGCAAAATTCACAACAAATATAGTTCTGCCTAATGCGCTTTATTTTTATATTGCGTACTGTGTAGATTTTTTTGTTTTGATTTTGGTTTGTAACAATTATTAATGTATTGTTACGCTTAAATTTCGACCAAGCGCTCGAGTTGTGGCAAGCTAAATGTTCCAGTTTTAGAACTTCCCGTTTTAGGATCTAAAACGGAGTTCATTTATTTTATAGACCACATTGATATATCACTTTATCCCAGTGATATCTGATTTTCGGATTAATTCGCATGAATAGCAAATCTCCTATTTTTACTGCACAATCTGATGTTGCTTTACGTATTCACGTAGATCGCGCAGTTCGCCATTATTTTGCACAACTACAAGGTGAACAGCCTTCACAAGTGTATGACATGGTGTTAGCAGAAATGGAGAAACCTCTTTTATCTGTTGTTCTGGAATACACTCGCGGTAACCAAACACGCGCTGCTGAAATTCTTGGACTAAACCGTGGAACTTTACGTAAAAAGTTAAAAGCTCACGGTTTAATGAGTGAATAAGTGATAAAATGCTTGCGGCCTCCGCAGGCATTTTTTTTATCTGCATTTTGCTAGTTTGTTTTAATCTGTAATTGAAAACTGTGACGAAGATCATGACTATTAAACGCGCTTTAATCTCTGTTTCTGACAAAACAGGAATTGTTGAATTTGCACAAGAACTTGCTGCTCTTGGGGTAGAAATTTTATCTACTGGTGGTACTTATAAGTTGCTTAAAGATAACAATATTGCTGTCGTAGAAGTATCAGAGCATACTGGTTTCCCTGAAATGATGGATGGTCGAGTAAAAACGTTACACCCTAAAATTCATGGCGGTATCTTGGCTCGTCGTGGTCTAGACGAAGCAGTCATGGCAGAACACAATATTGATGCCATCGACTTGGTAGTAGTTAACCTTTATCCATTTGCTGCGACTGTTGCAAAACCAAATTGTTCACTTGCAGATGCGATTGAGAACATCGACATTGGTGGCCCTACTATGGTTCGCGCTGCAGCAAAAAACCATGCTTCTGTTGGTATTGTAGTAAATGCTTCTGACTACGCGACTGTTATTGCAGAAATGAAAAACAGCGGTGCATTGTCATACGAAACTCGTTTTGATTTAGCAGTGAAAGCTTTTGAACACACTGCACAATACGACGGTATGATTGCCTCTTACTTAGGTGCACGTGTAGGTAAAGAAGAAGGTACTGCTGACAAGTTTGCACGTACTTTCAATACTCATTTGAACAAAGCGCAAGATTTACGTTACGGCGAAAACCCACATCAGTCTGCTGCATTCTATGTAGACCCTGCTGCAACTGAAGCTTCTGTTTCTACTGCGAAGCAGCTTCAAGGTAAAGAATTATCTTATAACAACATTGCAGATACCGATGCCGCACTTGAATGTGTGAAATCTTTTGCAAAACCTGCTTGTGTAATCGTAAAACACGCTAACCCATGTGGTGTTGCCGTATCTTTAGATGGTATTCAGGCTGCTTATGACCTTGCCTATGCAACTGACCCTGAATCTGCATTCGGTGGCATCATTGCGTTTAACCGTGAATTAGACGTTGCAACTGCACAAGCAATTGTAGATCGTCAATTCGTTGAAGTGATCATTGCACCAAGTATTGCTGAAGGCGTGCTTGAAGTGACTGGCGCGAAGAAGAACGTACGTGTATTGGTATGTGGTGAGCTTCCTGCGATTGATGCACGCGCTCCACAAATGGATTACAAGCGCGTGAATGGCGGTTTATTGGTTCAAGACCAAGACTTGGGTATGATCAGTAAAGATGACTTAAAAGTTGTGACCAAACGCGCACCAACTGAACAAGAAATTGACGATATGATCTTTGCTTGGAAAGTTGCGAAATACGTAAAATCGAACGCAATTGTTTATGCAAAAAACCGTCAGACCATTGGGGTTGGCGCAGGTCAGATGAGCCGTGTAAACTCTGCTCGTATTGCTGCTATTAAAGCAGAACATGCAGGTTTGGTAGTTGAGGGTGCAGTTATGGCATCTGACGCGTTCTTCCCATTCCGTGATGGTATTGATAACGCTGCTAAGGCTGGTATCAAATGCATTATTCAACCGGGTGGTTCTATGCGTGATGAAGAAACTATTGCTGCAGCCGATGAAGCTGGTATTGCAATGGTCTTCACTGGCATGCGTCATTTCCGTCACTAATTAAACTCATTAATTAGAAGTCGTATTTAATAATCCCCCGAAATCCCCCTTTAATAAAAAGGGGGACTTTTCACGTAAGGGAACTGTGTTTTATGCTCACTCCCCTTCCTTTTCTAGTGTGAAAAGCATCGCTTCGCTATGGGGATTTATTCTTTGAGGGATTTTTAGATGAATATTTTAGTTTTAGGTAGTGGCGGTCGTGAACATGCGTTGGCATGGAAAATCGCACAAGATGACAAAGTCGCTAAAGTCTTTGTTGCACCCGGTAATGCAGGTACAGCAACAGAAAACAAATGCGAGAACGTAGCGTTAGATATTCAAAATAACCCTGCGATTATCGACTTTGCCAAAAATAATGCTGTTGATTTAATCATTGTTGGCCCTGAAGCACCATTGGTCAATGGTGTGGTCGATGCCTGCCGTGAAGCGGGTTTAAAAATTTGGGGCCCAACCCAGTTTGCTGCGCAGCTTGAAGGTTCTAAAGCCTTTGCCAAGCACTTCTTAAAACGCCACAACATTCCTACTGCATTCTATGACGTATTCACTGAAGTTGATGCTGCAAAAGCATTTGTTGAGAAAAATGGCGCGCCAATCGTGATCAAGGCGGACGGTCTTGCTGCAGGTAAAGGCGTGATCGTGGCGATGACAAATCAGGAAGCATTCGATGCCATTGATGACATGTTGGCAGGCAACAAATTTGGTGATGCGGGTTCGCGTGTAGTTATTGAAGAATTCCTTGCAGGTGAAGAAGCTTCTTTCATTTGTATGATTGATGGCGACAACATCCTTCCTATGGCAACTTCACAAGACCACAAACGTATTTTTGAAGGCGACCAAGGTCCAAACACTGGTGGTATGGGTGCTTACTCTCCTGCCCCTGTCGTGACTGCAGACGTATTTGAAAAAACCATGAATGAAGTGATGCGTCCTACCGTTGAAGGTATGAAAAAAGACGGTCATGTTTATACAGGTTTCTTATACGCTGGCTTAATGATTGACGACAAAGGTCAACCAAAAGTGATCGAGTTTAACTGCCGTTTTGGTGACCCAGAAACACAACCAATTATGATGCGCTTAAAATCATCTTTGGTCGATTTAGTTGAAGCTGGTATTGCAGGTAACTTGCCTGCAGAAGCAAACTGGGATGAACGCAAAACTGTTGGTATTGTGTTAGCAACTGCAGGCTATCCAGAAACTTCAGGCAAAGGTGATGTCATTTCTGGTTTAGATACACAAATGGCCGATGCGAAAGTGTTCCATGCAGGTACAGCAAGCAATGCCAATGGCGAGATTGTGACCAATGGTGGTCGTGTACTGTGTGTGACAGCATTGGGTAACAGCATTGGTGAAGCTCAAGCCAAAGCGCTTGAACTGTGTGAAAAAGTGACCTTTGATGGCGTGCAATATCGTAAAGATATTGGTTATCGTGCCATTGCGCGTGAAAATGCTTAATATTTTTAGTTTAAAAATTTAAGTCCATAAAAAAGCTCGTCACAGAACGGGCTTTTTTGTGGTCAACATTTTGACCTGAATCTGAATGGACTGCTCTAACCGTAAGCGTCCGCTGAATCCCATACCTATTTTTTAATTCGATTTAGGTTTCCAGCGGTGTGGTAGCAATTCTTCAATTTGGGTCACTTTGTGTGTCGGTAACCTTTTCAGCACATCACTTAAATAGG
>NZ_JAYFSK010000040.1:0-22196 GCF_041464035.1 Acinetobacter sp. AL9
TGAATCATGATACGCCACGGTGGTTGTGTTTTGTGTTAGCGCATTAATAAATACAACCACCTTTTTTATTTTTCAAGCGATAATTATAATATATTTCAACAGTTTAAGCCTTAAGTTGGCGCGTATGCCCCATCTCACCTAATTTATATGCAACGCATGTACAGTGCTTATTTATTTAGCCTAGCACAATTTGGCGAATAATCAGACAGCATTTTGAGTTATGCCTCAAGCATGTTTAAATGAGCCAGTTTTATTTGCCTTTTGGCAATTGCTTTATGGTTTAGGATGTCTAAATGCACAAAAATATCATCATGTTTGACATGGACGGAACGCTGTTAGATCTCGCTTATGATGATTTTATTTGGAATGAACAACTGCCTATTCGCTATGCAGAATTACACGCCTGTTCTTTAGAGCGCAGCAAAGAAATTTTATACGATTTTTATCAAGCGCATAGCCACACCTTAGAGTGGTATTCCTCACGTTTTTGGACGGCTAAAGTGGGTGTAGATATGCTTGCGATGCAACTTGAATATAAAGATCAAGTCACGTTGCGTCCACAAGCTATCGAGTTACTGGAATATTTAAAAAATAATGGCTATCACATTTGGCTCACCACCAATGCCGATTGTGCAGGTTTAGACTTTAAATTAGCACATACAGGTTTAGCAAAGTATTTTGAAGTGATTGTTAGTTCTGAAAGTATTGGTTATGCCAAAGAGCGCGTTGAATTTTGGCAAACATTGCAACAACAACATGCATTTAATCCTGAAGATTGCTATTTTATAGATGACACCGAAAAGGTGCTTAATGGTGCTAAAGCCTTTGGGATTGGACACTTATATAGTATTGCCCAGCCATCCTCAGCAAAACCTACGCGTCAGACTTGTAATTACCCTATGTTGCACCAATTAACAGATTTAATTCCTGTCTTAGAACAATTTGAGGACACTCAAAAATATGCCTAAAACTTCGTCCCACGAAGCCATTGAAACGATCCGAATTGATAAATGGCTATGGGCTGCACGTTTTTTCAAGACCCGCTCTATTGCAAAAGCTGCCATTGAAGGCGGCAAAGTACATCACAATGGCGAGCGCGTTAAAGTTTCCAAAGAAATTCGTGTGGGAACTGAGCTGACCATTCAACAAGGTTTTGATAAGAAAACCGTATTGGTCAAGGCATTATCCGGCGTACGCGGCCCTGCCCCTGTCGCTCAGCAACTTTATGAAGAAACTGAAGTGAGTATTGCACGCAGGGAATTGATTGCGACCCAAAGAAAGTTGCATAATCTAGCACGACCTGATCATCGACCAAGTAAAAAAGACCGTCGTGACATCAGCAAATTTAAACAAGAGAATGATCAGCAATTTGACCAATTTTGGTCATATAATGATGATTAAATAGAGCGTCACAGGCTGTCGCACAGCCCGTGATATAAATAGAACTACAGGACAAATTCTGTCACTATATTGCATGTGGAAAAGATTTAAGTAAATGCATCCACTTGAGTATATTGTTTCGTGACATCGTATTGAGGTTGTAAGATGGATGAGAATAAAAGCAAGGCGTTAAACGCTGCGTTAAGCCAGATTGAAAAACAATTTGGTAAGAACACAGTCATGCGTCTTGGTGACAACACTGTGCAAGCGGTAGAAGCCGTATCTACAGGCTCATTGACCCTAGATATTGCATTGGGTATTGGTGGCTTACCTAAAGGTCGTATCATTGAAATTTACGGCCCTGAATCATCAGGTAAAACGACTATGACCTTGCAAGCCATTGCAGAATGTCAAAAAGCTGGTGGAACTTGTGCCTTTATTGATGCCGAACACGCGCTTGATCCTCAATATGCACGTAAACTTGGTGTAGATATTGACAATCTTTTAGTATCGCAACCAGACAACGGTGAACAAGCTCTTGAAATTGCCGATATGTTGGTACGCTCTGGCGCTATCGACATGATTGTGGTCGACTCAGTAGCTGCCTTAACCCCTCGTGCCGAAATTGAAGGCGAAATGGGTGACTCACACATGGGCTTACAAGCACGCTTAATGAGCCAAGCCTTGCGTAAAATCACAGGTAATGCCAAACGCTCGAACTGTATGGTGATCTTCATTAACCAAATTCGTATGAAAATTGGTGTAATGTTTGGTAGCCCAGAAACCACAACTGGTGGTAACGCATTGAAGTTCTATGCTTCTGTTCGTTTAGATATTCGCCGTGTAGGTCAGGTGAAAGAAGGCGACGAGATTATTGGTTCTGAAACCAAAGTCAAAGTTGTGAAAAACAAAATGGCGCCTCCATTTAAAGAAGCATTGTTCCAGATTCTTTACGGTAAAGGCGTTAACCATTTGGGCGAGCTGGTCGATTTAGCTGTTCAACAAAATATCGTGCAAAAAGCAGGTGCTTGGTATTCTTATCAAGGCGATAAAATTGGTCAAGGTAAAAACAACACCATTCGCCACCTTGAAGAACATCCAGAGCTTGCTAAAGGCATCGAAGCGATTATTCGTGAACAACTGCTCACGACAGGTCAAGCAGCACCTGTAGAAGATAAAGACGAAGAAGAATTCGACTTACTTGATGTTTAAGCATACGCTAAGATGAACACAACAAACTGAATTAAATAGAACGCTCTACGGAGCGTTTTATTGTATATGGAAGCATTACCATGCCTGAAGACAAATTCCCCAAACTGATTGATTACGCTGCGCTAAAACAACAATTTGGCGAAGATGAGCAATCATGTAGCCGAACTGAGCAGATATATTCCGAAACAACGTCTGCCCTGCATTTTGCCTCAAATTCTGCGCCTAACATTAATAAACAATACCCTGCTTATACAGATGCCATTGATGATCAAGAACACAATCACAATGAAGACCAAGACGAACAGCAAAACAAACGCCCAGGACTAACAGGTTCTCGTCTACGCAGCTACGCCTTTGCTGTCTTAACGCGTAAAGAATATTCTAAAAATGACTTAATTGAAAAACTGGCTTTATATGCAGAAAACCGTGATGAAGTGATTGAGTTAGTCAATGAATTGGCACGTGAAAATTATCAGAGTGATCAACGCCTAGCAGAAATGTTACTGGCTAGCCAAAAGCGGCAAGGTAAAGGGCCAAATCGTATTAAAATGGCTCTTAAAAACAAAAAAGTGGATAGCAGTTTAATTTCAGAAGAACTTAAAGAAACTGATTGGGCAGAACAAGCCTATCAACTGAAAGTGAAAAAATTCGGCACAGAAGTCGCAAACGAGCCAAAACTTAAAGCCAAACAAATTCGTTTTTTACAGTATCGGGGCTTTGATATGGATGCGATTATGAAAGCAATTCGTAGGAAAGAGCAGGATTTTTAAAATAGTGGATATAAGATCAAAATAAGTAGAAGATAAATAGAATTATTATTTCAAAACTGGTGGCAACCCTACCAGCAAGCCTTCGGCACATCATAGTTCCACTACCGCTGCTACCTTCCGGTCCTGACGGGGTTCGTAGAGTACAATTGCGAAGTAACCAGCAGGGCTACCATTGCAAAAACAGAGTATAGAGATTTTTAACAAACTTGCAAGCGTTGTTCTGTATTTCCTTTTATAATGCTATCCAATTGATTATTTTAAAAACAATTGAAGACATTTATAGAATAACGTCATTTAAAATTTAGTCTAACTAACCCATCATAAAATTATTTCGAGATTTAAATCCTAGATTTACCCATATTGCGCTGAGATTGATGATAAGTTTGTAAAAGCTTATTGCAATTCCACGCGTGGACGTTTTAAATGTGGAAAATGACCAAATCAACAGGTTGAGTCCAATATGCTTACAAGGACTCACCTACACAAGATTAAGATGGATGTTCAATTATGCTAAAAAAGCATGCACTTTGTGCTCTTGCCCTACTGTGCTCAACGCCTGTATTTGCCAATATTCCAATTGAAAGCCACAATCTCAGCCAAAGCAGTGCTAGGTATGCCAATAGCCCTGCGATTGCAACGAGTAATATGGCAACTGCCAATGTACCCACCAATATCAATTGGCAGTTGATGCAAAAAAACCAGCAACTTGAAAATGACATCCGCCAGTTACGCGGCAAAATTGAAGAACAAGACAATGAAATTGCGCAGCTCAAACATGAATTGCAAAATCGCTATACCGATTTAGATCAACGTCTAGAACTGCTCCAGCAAAAAATAGACCCTGAATCTACTCCTACCGCTGAGGAGGATAACCAAAAGGATACTGCACCCAGTCACCAGCAACAACCAGTTAAATAGCAATGCCCCGCAATCTGCGCAAAATACAACGCATGTTAGCCCAACAGCTCAAGGTTTAAATACCAATATTGAGCTAGAAAAAGCAGCCTATACTGTTGCATTGGATGCCTATAAACAAGGTGGTGCTAAAAAAGCCATTGCACCCATGCAAAACTTTATTAAAAACCACCCAAACAGTGTGTATATCAGCAATGCTTATTTTTGGTTAGCTGAGTTTAATTTAGCGATTGAACCGACCAATTACAGCGAAGCCAAAAAGAATTTTGAAATTGTAGCAACAAAGTATCCCCAATCTGCAAAAGCATCAAGTGCCTTATATCGCTTATATAGCATAGCGCAAGATGTAGATCACAAACCTACTTTAGCAGCGCAATACAAAAGTAAAATTCTGAGCCAATATCCAAAGTCTGAAGAAGCAAGATTTTTAAAATAAGCCAATAAAAAAAGACATCCGAGGATGTCTTTTAATATTCTGAAGCTTGCCGTATTCGGTAAACTCAAACCTTAACGCACAATACCACGTTCAGATTGTTCTAAAGAATCAATTAAACGCTGCGCTTCTGCCACATTTGGCAAAATATCACTGCGAATTTGCTGAATGGCTTGCTCAGTGGTTAATCCAGATTTGTAAATGAGTTTAAAGGCTTCACGAAGACCTTGAATCACATCCTTCGACCAGCCTTTACGACGCATTCCTTCCACATTCATTGCAAATGCATGTGCAGGATTACCAGAAACCATGACATACGCAGGCACATCTTTAAGAATAAGCGATGCACCACCAATCATGCTATAAGAGTCAATTTTACAGAATTGGTGAATACCAGAGTTTCCACCGACAACCACATAATCCCCAACATGCACATGACCTGCCACACCCACGTTATTGGCAAAAATATTGTGATCACCCACCATACAGTCATGTGCGATATGCGTATTGACCATAAGTAAGTTGTGACTACCAATTTTGGTCAGGCTATTGTCTTGCACCGTACCACGATGCAAACTGCAGTGTTCACGAATTTTGTTGTGATCACCAATTTCTAGCCAAGTTTCCTCACCTGCATATTTTAAGTCCTGACAGACCTCACCTACGCTGGCGAACTGGAAAATTTCATTGTGCTGACCAATACGGGTGTAACCACCAATCACCACATGCGAATGAAGTTTTGTACCCTCACCAATCGTTACATTTGGGCCAATAATACAGTATGGACCAATCGTGACATCTGAAGCGATTACTGCAGATGAGTCAATAATAGCGGTTGGGTGAATGAGTGGGTTATTGCTCATGCTTGCTCTGTTTTCTGATGCGAAACCATAATTTCCGCGGTTGCTGCGACGACGCCATCAACGGTGGCGATACAATTATATTTGTAAATGCCTCGTTTTTGCATAACTAATTCAGATTTTAATACAAGTTGATCGCCTGCAACGACTTGTTTTTTAAATCGAACTTTTTCTGCGCCTGCAAAAAGGAACAAAGAACCTGCGCTCGGTTTCTCATTATTCATGATAAAACCTAAAATACCCGACACTTGTGCCATCGCCTCAACGATTAAAACACCCGGCATGATCGGATAATTCGGGAAGTGTCCTTGCAAGAATTCTTCATTGATAGATACGTTTTTATAACCCACGATACCGTTATCAGTGACTTCTACAATGCGGTCTACCAATAAAAACGGATAGCGATGGGGTAAATATTCACGAATGGTTTGAATGTGCATTGGCAATTCAGGTTTAGTGAAGGTGCTAGAATTCGACTCAGTCATCATAATTATTTACGCAATTTAAAAGTTGATTCAAGGGACTCAATTTGAGATTGCATATCATCAAGTCTTTTCACCAATTGGGTCAATGGCACATCTGCTAATTGTCTGAGGCGCACAACAGTACGTTTCCACTTTTGATTTTCAAACAAGCCTATACCTGACGAATATTTTCCTGATTCAGAAATATTATTTGTGACCATTGACATTCCTGTCAAAGTCACATTATCAGCAATATTTAAGTGCCCTGAAATTGCACTTCCACCACCAATGATACAGTTTTTGCCAATTGTCACACTTCCAGCCACGGCAGTTTTTGCTGCAATGGCCGTATGAGCACCTAATTTGACGTTATGTGCGATTTGCACAAGGTTATCAATAATGACACCATCTTCCAAAATTGTATCATTTAGTGCACCGCGATCTACGCTGCAATTCGAGCCAATACGAACGTCATTGCCAATAATCACCGAACCCAACTGTGCAATACGATGCCATTTGCCTTGATAAGGTGCAAAGCCAAAGCCTTCACTGCCAATTACAGTATTGGCGTGTATGCGCACACGATGTCCAAGCTTGGCTGCGCCTGTCAAAGTCACGTGTGAATCAATAAAACACTGTTGACCAATTTCGACAAAGTCATCAATTTTACAGTGCGATTGCACAATCGTATTGTCACCCACCACACAATTTTCACCAATTACGACGTAATGACCAATATAGGCACTATCGGCGATGATGGCTGATGGATGGATTTGGGCTGTGCTTTCTATACCACGTTGCGTATGCTTGCGCTCAAATACATGAGTCAAAATTGCAAAAGCCAAATATGGATTATCGACCACAATAAAGTTGTGATGATTGTCTAACTCGGCTTGTAGTGAAGCGGTCACAATTAAAGCCCCCGCTTGGGAGCTACGTGCTTGCGCTAAATATTTATCGCCATTCACGAATGCAAGTTGATGCGCCTGAGCAGACTCAAGGCTTGCCAAACCTTGCAAACGTAAATCGGCTTGTCCAATGTATTGACCTTGAACTAAACCAGCAATTTCTTCTAAGCGATAATGTTGGGAACTCATTGATTATTTAAGTGCGTTGACCTTTTGGATCATTTTATCAGTTAAATCATACTTCGGGTCATAGGCAAGTGCCGAGTTTTTATTCAAAACTACATCTAAACCATTTTCTTTACGCAATTGTTCAGCAACTTGCTTTAAACGAGTTTCAAAACCATCGTTAATTTTGTGCAATTCTGACTGAACACGGGTTTGTACCACTTGTTGCAAACCATTAAATTCTTTCAATTTCGCTTGAAACTGTGTATTCATTTTTTGCTTTTCAGTATCTGACAAATTCGTAGCCTGCTGCGCTCGCTGCTGCATGGCTTCCAACTCTTTTGTCAGCTGTTCAAGCTTAGTGGTTTGTGGTTTGACCGACTGCTGCAAAGCTAAATTTTGCTGTTTGAGATAACTGCTATTTTCTACAACACGCTCTAAACTTACTACACCATAGCCTGCAGCATGTGCTACTGCTGCCATTGTAGATAAACCCAACAATGCCAAACTCAATATTGTTTTTTTCATATGCTACATCCTGTGTTTAAACAATCCAACACGAGTCGTACTTAGAAAGTACGACCAATTTCAAATTGGATATTTTTGGTGTCATCGCCTTGTTTATCATTCAATGGATATGCATAGCTAAGTGACAACGGACCAATCATGGTAATCCATGTAAAGCCTACACCCACGCTATAACGCATTTCACCGAAGTCAAAGCCGTAGTTGTCTTTACAGTATTGTTTCGCATCTACACCTGGGTCACTTGCCTCACCAGACATATATAACTTACCAGATGGCACATCACACTGCGTATCAAAGACTTGCGCACCTTCAGCAAAAATCACTGGGCGAACTTGACGCGTCCAATCCCCTTTAAATGGTAAAGGCAAAGCCAACTCTGTACCAAATTGGATCAGTGCGTTACCACCCACTTCCTCATAGTCATTATCTTTAGATCTTGATTCACTATAAGTTACACCTGGGTATTTTGGACCCAAGGTACTGTTGTCATAACCACGTACTGAACCAAAACCACCCGCATAGAAGTTTTTATAGAACGGTAAATCATTACCAAAACCTAACTTACCATACCCACGTAAGACAAAATCATGACCTAATGGGAAATAGGCTTGAGCATCATAAGTGACTTTTTGGAATTCTACATCACTGCCCGGTAAGGCAATTTCAGCATTCACACGATGCGACATACCATTGGTTGGGAAAATCGGACGGTTTAAGGTGTTATATGACCAACCCAAGTTTAAGTTATACGTTAGGAAATCACCGTTAAATTCATTATCATAATCAACAGTCTGACCATTACATTTAGTACCAGTTATTTTTGTTGAATCATCAGGATCCTCATACAAGTTTTCTATAGTACCAATACAAACATCTTCAGCTTTGCCAGTTGCCTTACCGCCATGCGCCAATAAGTAATCACGCACATAAGTCGAGACATAAGGCCCTGTAGTCACTTCAGTTTGGTCAATATTTAAACCCGCACTGATGCTTTGGTTTTCATCAATTGGGTAACCGAAGTTAATGCCACCACCAAAACTATCTGTCACATAGTTGTTTACGTTATAGTCATCGTCCAGTTTGGTTTTACGGTAGTACATGTTATAACCACGACGTACACCATCAATCGTGAAGTATGGGTCGGTCACACTCAGATTATAATAGTCTTGTGTTTCAGAACGCGACAAATCAATCGAAACCGAATTACCCGTACCTAAGAAGTTAGTTTGGCTTAAACCAGCTTGGAACGTCACACCACCGCTTTGCGAGAAACCTACCGCTAAAGTACTTGTACCTGAGTGCTGTTCTTCTACATTTACATTTAAGTCAATTTGGTCTGGCACATTTGGAATACGCACAGGCTTGACATCAACGGTTTTAAAGAAACCTGTACGCTCTAAACGGACTTTAGACAAATCAATTTTTTCATTGCTTGCCAATGCGCCTTCCATTTGACGCATTTCACGACGCAGTACTTCATCGGCGGTTTTACTGTTACCAGCGAAGTTAATACGACGCACTGTAACTTGCTGACCTGGGTTGATGTAGTAGTTTAAATCTACCAGTTTAGTTTCTTTGTCAATTTGCGGAACAATATTCACTTCGGCATAGTAATAGCCTGCATTACCATATTTACGCAGCAACAATTGTTTCACCGCATTCACTTTTTCTTGTGAATAGGTTTCACCATCTTTATAAATTTTCAGTGCCGTAAGTTCTTCTGGTTTGTATAAAGCATCGCCCAAGAACTTGCTTTCGCCAAACTTGAATTGCTCACCTTCATCCACCGAAACTTCAACAAAAATATGCTTTTTGTCTTCGCTCAAATTCAAGCTAGAGTTAGTGATATTGAAGTTGATATAACCTTTATTAAGATATAACGCACGTAATGCTTCCAAGCTTGCTGCCATTTTTTCGCGTGCATAGCGGTCATTACGGGTAACAATCGAACTCCAGCTACTTTCTTTAACTGCAAACGCCTGCTTAATGTCGCTTTCTTTAAATACCGTATTACCAATGATGTTGATATCTACCACTTTGGCAGCTTTGCCTTCAACAAACTCTACAGTTAAATCTACACGGTTATTTGGACGTGCTGTGGTAATGACACGTACATCCGCATCATAACGACCTTGCTGCATATACTGCTGTTCAAGTTCAGATTCTAAAGTTTGTAGTGCTGACTTTTTCAGTACTTCACCTTCAGCCACACCCATTTTCTTTAAACCATCTTCCAACGCTTCTTTTGGAATCAGTTTATTGCCTTTAAATTCAACCTTAGAAATGATTGGGCGCTCAACCACTTTAAACACTAAAGTGTCGGCTTCACGACTGGCCTGAATGTCATCAAACAAACCTGTGGCATAGAGTGAACGAATCGCATTGGCCAACACTGCTTCATTGACACGATCACCACTATTCACTGGAATCATTCCATAGACATTGGCTGGCGTTAAACGAACAAGACCATCTATTTTTATATCTCGCGCAATAAATTCATCTGCTGCATATACTTGTTGTGTTGCCGCCATTGCACTAACCAGTGCCAAGGGCATAAATAAATGTGTGTGCTGCATGCCAGTCTTTTCCAGTGTTAAATTTATTTCGTATCTACGTTGTTATAAACGCATAATGTCATTAAATAATGCAAGGAGCATCATACTTCCAAGCAGTACCATACCAATTTTTAAACCAACTAATTGTATTTGTTCAGAAACAGGTTTTCCACGAATCAGCTCGATAAAATAATAAACTAAATGCCCGCCATCCAACATTGGAATTGGCAATAAATTTAGAATTCCTAAGCTTACGCTCATAAGTGCCATAAAGGAAATAAAAGTTTGCCACCCCATTTCCGCACTTTGCCCTGCGACTTTGGCAATAGTAATTGGGCCTGATAAGTTATCTAAACCAATTAAACCACGTACCATTTTGACAATAGAATTCAGAATCATGCTAGACAGCTGACCTGTTTTATCTACCGCCATAAATAAAGCTTCACTCGGGCTGTATTGAATGGTTTGCTTAAAATCTTCTGGAATGACAATTTTTCCAGGATCACTTTGCACACCCAATACACCCGAAACATTGCCCATATTGTCACGTTTGCCTTGCGGCATCACTTCCAGTTGCTGTACTTGATTGTTACGCAGCACATCTACTTTCAGTAATTTTTCTGGCGATACTTGAACAACTTGTACCACATCGTACCAGTCATTCATTTTGACGCCATCAATCGCAATAATTTGATCGCCGACTTGCATACCTTGACGAATGGCCGCACCATCTTCACTTAACTTACTGACAATTGCAGGAATTTGTGGGCGATACGGTGTAAAACCCAAGATATCTAAAGGTGATTGGGATTGATCATTTAAGAAATTTTGAATGGGTAAGCTAAATGTTTTGATTTCACCTGCACGTTCGGCCTGTACCTGAATCTTGCCTGTTTCACCTACACGATCTACCAAGGCAAAGTTCAGCTTTTCCCATGTCGTCACAGGCGTACCATCAATGGCGGTAATCTTATCACCTACTTGCATTTGCGCTGCCGCCGCAGGTGTATCTGCCAGTACCTTACCCACACGGGTATTCAACTGTTCTTGAGAGGGTAAAAATAATAGCCAGAACAATAATATGGCAAAAATCAGGTTGATTAACGGACCTGCTGCCACAATCGCAATACGTTTCCACGGATGCTGACGGTTAAAGGCATAAGGTAGGTCTTCTTCTGCAACGCTTTCTTCGCGTTCATCTAGCATTTTGACATAGCCACCCAAAGGCAATGCCGAAAGCTGATATTGAATCCCCGATTTTTTAGAAGTCCATTTTAAAATGGTCGGTCCAAAGCCGATGGAATACACCAAAACTTTGACACCTAATTTACGTGCAACAAAGTAGTGCCCAAACTCATGAATTGCAATTAAAGGTCCTAGCAAAAGAATCGCTGCAACCACAATAAATAAGGCACTCATGCTTTAGCTTCCTTTATTCAACACAAAATGCTGTGCAACAGCACGGGCATTTTGGTCTGCCTGCAAAATCAGTTCAATGCTTTCTGCGGCTGAATTTTGTATTTGGTTCAGGGTATGCTCAACCACTGTCGCGATTTCGGTAAAACGAATTTTTTGCTGCAAGAATGCTGCAACTGCAATTTCGTTTGCTGCGTTTAAAATAGCAGGTGCTAAACCACCTTCTTGCATGGCTTGACGTGCCAGACTTAAAGCAGGAAAACGGGTGGTATCGGGTGCTTGAAAATCAAGCTGATGATTGACAAACAAATCTAAAGGCGGAACATGCGTTTGGATACGCTGCGGCCACGCCAAAGCATGCGCAATTGGCGTACACATATCAGGATTACCCATTTGCGCCAAAGTTGAACCATCCACATATTGAACCATGGAATGAATAATACTCTGTGGATGCACCACCACTGTAACAAAGTGTTCTGAAATTGCAAAAAGATGACACGCTTCGATTAATTCCAAACCTTTGTTCATTAAGGTTGCAGAATCTACCGAAATTTTTTGTCCCATAGACCAATTTGGATGTTTGCAAGCTTGTGCAGGAGTAACGTGTTGCAGTTCTTCTAGGCTGTGGTTTAAAAATGGGCCGCCCGAAGCAGTCAGTAAAATTTGTGATACACCTAACTTAGGTTGTCCATTCCGCTCAGCCTGTAAATAATGTTCAGGCAAACATTGGAAAATCGCGTTATGTTCAGAATCTACAGGCAATAACAAAGCTCCATGTTCACGTGCCGCCTGCATCATGATGTCACCCGACATCACCAAAGCTTCTTTATTGGCCAATAATACGCGTTTACCCGCTTTAACCGCAGCCAGTGTAGGTAACAAACCTGCCGCACCAACAATGGCTGCCATTACCACATCCACTTCAGGATGTTCGGCAACTGCGATTAGACCCGCTTCATCGCTTAGAATTTCAATTTCAGAAATATGTTGCTGTGCAAGTGATTGCTGTAACTCATCAACTTTTGACGCAGGTACAACCACAATTTTAGGATGGTACTGTTTGCATATTTGAACCAGTTCTTGAATTCGGCTGTGCGCCGTCACGGCAAAAACTGAATACTGCTCTGGATGTTGTTGCAGTACTTTTAGGGTGCTTTGTCCAATTGAACCTGTCACACCCAAGATACAAACAGCTTGTGACATTTATAAATCTACGCCAATAAGTTTTAAAACATACATACCCGCAGCAAAAATTGGAGCTGCTGCAAGCAAAGAATCAATCCGATCTAGCACACCACCATGACCTGGCAAGACGCGCCCAGAGTCTTTAATACCTGCACGGCGTTTGATCATGGATTCAAATAAATCGCCCAATACCGAGCTAAATACCGTAATCACCGAAAGAATCAGGAATAAAATATGTTGTGCCAAAGTCAGGTCTAAATACACCACTTCAACAACAATCACGATTAGCATGGCAGTAAAAACACCGCCATATAAGCCTTCTACTGATTTGTTTGGACTGACATTCGGTGCAAGTTTTTTCTTGCCCAGTTTACGCCCAACAAAATAAGCACCTGAGTCTGCACCCCAAACCAACAAGAACAAGTACATTAACCACCACGGCGAACTATTCCATACGGAAAAAATTGCAGTGACTGCAGCAGAAATTAGAATAAAACCAATAAAACTTAAGCTTGGGTTATACCATGCATCGTATTCTGGATAAGATTTAACCCAATAAATACTAAGTAACCATGTAAAAATTGAAGCTGCCCAAAGTAACAAGGCAATATCACTAAAATACAGTGCCATCGCTGCCAAAGCGGCAGTCAATATACCAAAGCCCCAAGCCATAGGCTTGAGTACGTAATTTGTTTTTCTTGGCATGAGTTTGAACCACTCATAGCCCGCAACCCCTGCTGCAACAATCATCAGCATAAACATTGGATAATGAGACTGAGTTGCAAACATGCAACTCAATACTACAGCGACCAATACCAATGCGGTAATAATCCGCTCTAACATGTATTAATTCTCAATTTTCTCTTGCTGAATTTGCTCAGAAGTTTTACCAAAACGACGTTCGCGACCACCAAATACTGCCAGTGCATCGTCAAATTCTTCTATGCTAAATTCAGGCCACAAGGTTTGGGTAAAATACAATTCAGCATACGCAGCTTGCCAAAGTAAAAAGTTGGACAATCTAAAATCGCCACCTGTACGAATCAACAGATCGACAGGTGGTAGGTCTGCCAGACTGACATATTGACCAAAAAGTTGTGTATCTATTTGTTCAATATCAATTTTATGCGCCACAACATCTGCAGCAATTTGTTTTGCAGCTTGTGCCATATCCCACATACCACCATAACTAATGGCAATTGTGAGTGTCATGCTGTTGAAATTAGCAGTCCTTTGTTCGGCATGCAACATTAACTCACGCAAATGCGGCGACAAACGTGAACGGTCACCAATAAAACGTAAGGCAATATTGAATTTTTCCATGCGTGGTAATTGCTCATGAATTGTGGTTTCCAGCAATTGCATGAGTAAATCCACTTCAAACTGCGGACGATTCCAGTTTTCACTCGAAAAAGCAAAAACGGTTAAAGCTTGAATGTGTTTTTTTCTACAATGTTCAACAATCGGGTCAAGTACATCTTTACCAGAGCGATGTCCTTCCCCTTTTTGCATTTGATTTTTTTTTGCAAAACGATTGTTGCCATCCATAATGATGGCAACATGTTTTGGCAAAGACGCGCTGTCTTCCGATGTGGTCATTGATTAGACCTTCATCAACTCAGCTTCTTTTGCAGCAAGACGCTTGTCTACTTCTGCAACGTATTTGTCTGTGATTTTTTGGATGTCATCTGCTGCACGGCGCTCATCATCTTCAGAAATTTCTTTTTCTTTCAATAATGCTTTGATGTCGCCCAATACATCACGGCGGATGTTACGAATAGCAACTTTGGCATTTTCTGCTTCAGAACGCGCAACTTTTTGCATGTCACGACGAGTTTCTTCAGTCAATGCTGCAAGCGGTACACGAATTGCATCGGCTGTGATTGGGTTTAGACCCAAATCTGACTCACGAATTGCTTTATCAATTGCAGACACCATTGAACGCTCAAATGGCTGAACCAATAAGGTACGTGAATCTTCTACACCAATGTTGGCTACTTGGTTAAGTGGCACATCGGAACCGTAGTAAGAAACCATCACACCATTTAAAATTGATGGATGTGCACGACCTGTACGTACTTTGGCAAAACCATGTTCTAAAGACTCTAAAGTCTTGCTCATACGTTCTTCGCTGTCTTTTTTAAGATCGTTAATCATAAGATCTTCCTTACTGTATTCTAAAATTTGAGTCAAAATATAGGGTTAAATTAAACCGTAGTATAAAGAGCTTTGTGGCTCACGTACATTAGTTCGTAACGTGAGTTCCTTCTTTTTCGCCCATCACTACAGAAAGCAATGCACCTGCTTTATTCATATCAAAAACTTGCAACGGCACATTGTGATCGCGGCATAAGCAGATTGCAGTTAAATCCATAACACCTAATTTTTCATCCAACACCTGGTCAAATGTAAGTGTGTCATATTTCACCGCATCTTCGTATTTGCTTGGATCTTTGTTATATACGCCATCTACTTTGGTCGCTTTTAAGATCAAGTTAGCTTCAATTTCGATACCACGTAAACATGCTGCTGTATCTGTGGTAAAGAATGGATTGCCTGTACCCGCAACGAACACACACACTTCACCTTGAGTCAGGTGACGAATCGCATCACGGCTTGAGTAAGACTCAACCACTGTACCAATAGGCAATGCAGACATTAAACGGGTTTTGATGTTACGGCGCACCAAGGCATCACGCATGGCTAAACCGTTCATCACCGTTGCCAACATACCCATTTGGTCGCCTGTTACACGGCCGACTAAACCATCTTTTTGTAATTGGCTGCCACGGTATAAGTTACCACCACCGACAACAATACCCACTTGCACACCTAAACCGACCAAGTGTGCAATTGCCAAAGACATTTGATCGAGCACTTGCGCATCAATCCCCATGTCTTTATTACCCGCAAGTGCCTCACCCGATAGTTTCAACAAGATACGTGCATAACGTGGCTTTTTTGAATCTAACATTGTCATTACTCCAATTCTAAATTCTAAACTTTAATTTTTTACAATTTGTATGGCTTACAGCTAGCAATCCAAATCTGCAAAGCATTATGCAGATTTGACCTGAATCAGCTTGGCAAATAAGTCGTATTCATCGGCATCGGTAATTTCAACTTCAAGTAAATCACCTGCTTTAATCACGCTCTTGTCAATATCTTCTACAAAGACGTTGCCATCAATTTCTGGCGCATCTGCATAAGAACGTGCCACTGCGACTGGAAATTCTTCTTCCAAATCATCTACCAACACGGTCATGGTTTGACCAATACGTTTTTGCAGTTTAGCTGCTGAAATTTCTTGCTGAACCTGCATAAAACGCTCATAGCGTTCTTGCTTGATTTCTTCTGGCACATGATCTGGCAAGTCGTTTGCTGCGGCACCTTCAACTGGTGAATAGGTAAAACAACCCACACGGTCTAGTTGCGCTTCTTTGAGCCAATCCAGCAAGATTTGGAAATCTTCTTTTGTTTCACCAGGGAAACCCACCACAAAGGTAGAACGAATAACTAACTCAGGGCATTTTTCACGCCACAGCTTTAAACGCTCTAAAGTGTTTTCGCTGTGTGCAGGACGCTTCATTAGCTTTAACACTTTCGGGCTGGCATGCTGAAACGGAATATCTAAATAAGGCAAAATCTTGCCTTGAGCCATTAAGTCAATCACAGCATCGACATGCGGATATGGATAGACATAGTGCAAACGCACCCAAATGCCTAACTGCCCTAAGGCTTCACACATATCATAGAATTTGGTTTTAACAGGCTGACCGTTCCAAAAGTCCAATTTGTATTTGGTATCTACGCCGTAGGCAGAAGTATCTTGAGAAATTACCAATACTTCTTTTACGCCTGCACGTTTCAGTGCCGCAGCTTCTTCTAATACCGAACCCACAGGACGCGAAACTAAATCGCCACGCATGCTTGGAATGATGCAGAAAGTACAGCGATGGTTACAGCCTTCTGAAATTTTAAGATAGGCATAATGTTTAGGCGTCAAACGAATGCCTTGTTCAGGTACCAAATCAATAAATGGATTATGTTTTGGTGGCTCAGGAACATATTGATGCACCGCTTCCATCACGTCCTGATAAGCAGCCGCGCCAGTCACTTTTAATACGTTGGGATGCATTTGACGAATTTTATCTTCATCTTTACCCAAGCAACCTGTCACAATGACACGACCATTGGCATTCATGGCTTCGCCAATCGCGTCTAAGGACTCTTGTACTGCAGATTCAATAAAACCACATGTATTGACAACAACTAAGTCAGCACCTTCATAATCAGATGCGACATCATAACCTTCAGTTTTTAACTGAGTTAAAATTCGTTCGGAATCTACCAATGCCTTAGGACAACCTAAAGAAACAAAACCGACTTTGGGGGATTTCATAGAATCTGCACTCCACTAGAATGCGCGTATTGTATGACTTTTCTTTGCATAAAAATAGAGAAATAGCCGACTCTTTGCATAATGCACCAAAATACAACCATTCAGGCTGAATGATTTAAATATTGCACCATTTTAATGCATTTTTTATTTACAGTGTTTCTGTTATCCGTTATATCTTGAAAATTCAGTCCAGTTCCTGCGCATTTTTCCGATTCTTCAGTGATAAATGCACTAAAAACGAAAAGTTGGCGTGCATTTTGCTTAATTCGCCTCAATTCGATCCAAATTTGGAACATGGCTGACAGATGACAATGCCCTTGCACAATATTTCATACAGGAAGCATTCACGAATGGATCAGACCCAGAGCATTGACTATCGTCTTTTGGTGGATAACCTCAGCACCGCAATTTTACTGGTTGATCGTGACCTGAATATTTTTTATTTAAACTCGTCTTGTGAAGCATTGTTTGATATCAGTTTAATTCGCGCTTCGGGGCAACCCGTTTTAAATTTGCTGCACATGCCTGATGATGAGTTCAATACGCAAGAGGCTTTCCTGAATACCATCAAAACTGGTCAACCCTACACCCGCCGTGAAGCGACCATTAATGTCAATTTTAAAGATATTCATGTCGATTACACTGCATCACAGTTAAATGCAGGCAAGCCTTATCATCCTCTTTTGCTGATTGAATTGAATCCGATTGATCGGATGCTCAAAATTTCCAAAGAAGAAAACTTTATTCAACAGCATCAAGTCGCACGTCAGCTGATTCGTGGTGTGGCACATGAAATTAAAAACCCGCTTGCAGGAATTCGTGGTGCGACACAACTGTTAGCACGAAGTTTAAATGACCCGAAATATGATGAATTTACCGACATTATTATTAGCGAGGTAGATCGTTTAAGAAACTTGGCCGATACCATGCTCGGCTCACGCCAACTACCAAGCTATGAACTGGTCAATATTCACGAACCTTTAGAACGGGTGCGCAGCCTGATCGTCAATCAAACTAAAAACAAAATAAATATTATCCGTGATTATGACCTTTCTTTACCTGAAGTCATGGCAGACCGCGATCAATTGATTCAAGTCATGCTGAATATTTGCGCCAATGCAGTACAAGCCATGACCGAACATCCCGATTTCTTTACCGAGCATCGACCTGAATTGATTTTAAGAACTCGTATTCAACGCTTGGTTACCATTAATGGTGTGCTGAACCGCTCTACGGTGCGTGTTGATATTGAAGATAACGGCCCAGGCGTACCTGAAGACATTTTAGAATCCGTGTTTTATCCATTGGTGACTGGACGCGCAAACGGTACAGGACTTGGTTTGAGCATCGCACAAAATATTATGCATCAACATAACGGAATGATTGAATGCCAATCCATTCCAGGAAAAACAATATTTAGCTTATATTTACCTTGGGAGGCGAGTCATGTCGCGAAATAAAATTTGGGTGATTGATGATGACCGTGCAATGCGCTGGGTACTGGAAAAAACTTTTAGAGAAGAAGGTTTTGAAGTCACCAGTTTTGAAGAAGCACAGTCTGCACTAGATGAGTTAAACCAAGATGCACCCGATGTAATTTTGACCGACATTCGCATGCCTGGAATTGATGGTTTAACTTTTCTTGGCAAAGTCAAAGTCAGTTATCCCGACTTGCCTGTGATTATTATGACTGCGCACTCCGATTTAGAATCGGCAGTATCTAGCTATCAAACAGGTGCATTTGAATACCTACCCAAGCCTTTTGATATTGATGAAGCACTTGCTTTAGTCAATCGTGCAATTTTGCATATCACCAAACTACAACAGCAAGAATCTGCAAAATCGACAGTGCAGCCAATTCAATCGACAGAAATTATTGGTGAATCGCCTGCCATGCAGGAAGTGTTTCGTGCGATTGGTCGTTTATCGCAATCACACATTACTGTGCTCATTAATGGTGAATCAGGTACAGGCAAAGAGTTGGTGGCGCATGCACTGCATCGCCACTCACCGCGTAGCAGCAAACCATTTATTGCGCTGAATATGGCAGCCATTCCGAAAGATTTGATTGAAACCGAACTTTTTGGACATGAAAAAGGTGCATTTACAGGTGCCAATACACAACGTCAGGGACGCTTTGAACAAGCCAACGGCGGCACCTTGTTTTTAGATGAAATTGGTGATATGCCTTTTGAAACCCAAACCCGCTTATTGCGCGTCTTGGCAGATGGTGAATTTTATCGGGTTGGTGGACATATTCCTGTCAAAGTGGATGTACGGATTGTCGCAGCAACACATCAGGATTTGGAAAAACTGGTACAAGATGGACGCTTCCGTGAAGACTTATATCATCGCCTGAACGTCATTCGGATTCATATTCCTAAACTGGCGCATCGCAGTGAAGATATTCCAATGTTGGCACAGCACTTTTTGGCACGTGCAGGCAAAGAATTAGGCGTGAGTCCAAAAATATTGCGTCCTGAAACAGTCGAATATATGCAGCAATTGCCGTGGCAAGGTAACGTGCGCCAATTGGAAAACACTTGTCGCTGGCTTACCGTGATGATTACAGGACGTGAGGTCTATCCTGAAGATTTACCAACCGAACTCAAGCAAATTCCAATTGAAAAATTAGCCGAACATTCTGCGCTTCATGTGGCAGATCGGGTATCTATGCAGCATTGGGATGAATTACTTGGGCAATGGGCAGTACAAAAGTTAAAAAATGGCGAGATGAAACTTCTGGATATCGCCATTCCAATGTTTGAACGCACCTTAATTAATGCTGCACTGCAACAAACCCGTGGACGTAAACGTCATGCCGCTGAATTATTGGGTTGGGGACGTAATACTTTGACGCGAAAACTCAAAGAATTAGGAATGGACAGTGCCGATGATGAAATAGAAGAAGATATGGAGAGCTAAACGCAGAAAAAATATCTAATCCATCAAAATATAGGGAAATTCAGCTTTTGAATTTCCCTATTTTTATATCTTAGACTCTCTAAGTTAAGTGCAATTAAGCCGCGGTAAATCCAACATAGCGAGATAAACCTTGCACGCCTAAATCCGTTTTATAAATCAAATATTGCGGATAACGACTTGAAGTCAGTTCTTGCCACATATCCAACTGATCATCATGTGCATGAATTTCATCGACACTGCGTGGCATGCTTTGTTCAAATACATCTGAGGCATATTCAAAACCCAAATCCATTGCGACAAACAAAGTATGCTCGCAAGGCTGAATATATTGTTCTTCTGCCCAATCAATAACAGCATGTTGGCAATGTGGGCAAAGCAAATTTTCAGTCGCAGGCGTATTCAGTTCAATGAGTTGATATGGCATAGAGCAGCATCACCAATAGTAAAATAGATAAACATAAAATCTGTTTGCATCATAACAAGCAATTTCTATATTTTGCGCTAAGCACGGTTTATAATTATAGAAATTTTTTTAATTATACTTATGGCAACTCTAGAAAATGCAATTACACTTGCAGTACAACAACATACAGGGCAGCTAGATAAAGGCGGTCAGCCTTATATTTTGCATCCCTTACGTGTAATGTTGCAATTACAACAGCCCGATCAGCAAATTGTCGCTGTACTGCACGACATTCTTGAAGATACCCACACCACAGCACAAGACCTGCAAAATTTAGGATTTCAAACGCATATTATTCAAGCAATTCAGGCGCTCACCAAACTGCCGCATGAAACTCGTGTTCAAGCGGCTATGCGTACTGCACAAAACCCGCTTGCCTGTGCTGTAAAAATTGCAGATGTGCAAGACAACATGAATTTAACGCGTATTCCCAATCCTACAGCACGTGATTTAGCCCGTTTAGAAGAATACCGACAAGTTTTAGAGATTCTGCAAAAAGCACAGCAATAAAGCACAATTAAAGATTGACAACATGCAACGATGCCACTTTAATTTAAGTATTGTTGCATAAATGGAATTTAGTCATGCTTACAGATTTGGATGATTTTTATTGTTTTGCCCAAGTGGTCGAACATGGTGGATTTAGTGCAGCAGAACGCGCCACCGATATTCCAAAATCCAAACTTAGCCGACGCGTACACAACCTAGAAGAACGCTTAGGTGTGCGTTTAATTCAGCGCAGCTCACGTCATTTTGCGGTCACAGAAATTGGTATGAATGTGTATCGGCATGCGCAAGTAATGATGAATGCTGCCCAAGCCGCGCACGACTTGGTCGATCACCTAAGTATTCAACCGCGTGGTGTAATTAAAGTCAGCTTACCTGTTTCAATTGCACAAAATGAAATTGCCAAAATCTTGCCTGAGTTTTTGAAAGCCTACCCTGAAATTAAAGTACAGCTAATTGTCAGCAACCGTCGTGTCGATATCGTCAACGAAGGGATCGACATTGCCCTGCGTGTCCGCTCAAATTTAGATGATGATCCAAGTTTGGTGATTCGCAAATTCAGCAACATCGAACAACATCTATTTGCCAGTCAGGCTTATTTGAATGAATTTGGCGATTTGAAAAAACCTGAAGATTTAAGTCATCATAAAATTTTAAGCATGTCGGATGAGCATTTAGATCAATACATGGTTGTGCATGATCAACAACAGCAACCGAAAAAAATTAAGGTCAACCCTACAGTCATGGGTTCAGATTTAATGATGCTAGCGCAATTGGCACGACAAAATTGTGGCATTGTGTTGTTGCCTGACACGATTGTTGAAGATTATGTTGCATCGGGTGAATTGATTCGTGTTTTACCCGACTGGCACGCACCGCATGGTATTTTCCATGCCGTCTATCCATCACGCCGTGGTTTATTACCTGCTGTACGTGTATTTATCGACTATTTGGTCGAAAAGCTAACCATTCGTTAGCACATAGGTAAGCGTCCGCTGAACCCCATGCCTATTTTTTAATTCGGTTCAGGTTTCCAGCGGTGTGGTAGCAATTCTTCAATCTGAGTCACTTTATGTGTCGGCAACCTTTTCAGCACATCACTTAAATA
>NZ_JAYFSK010000041.1:0-21127 GCF_041464035.1 Acinetobacter sp. AL9
CTATTTAAGTGATGTGCTGAAAAGGTTACCGACACACAAAGTGACCCAAATTGAAGAATTGCTGCCGCACTGCTGGAAACCTAAATCGAATTAAAAAATAGGTATGGGATTCAGCGGACGCTTACAAAGAAGAGGGTACATATGGATGAATACATTTATTTAATGACAAATACTGATATGGATAATTCAGTCAAAATAGGATATTCATGCAATCCAGTAAGGCGTTGTACAGAGCTGTCTGCTTCTTTACGTTACCCTATGCGTTTACATTGGTGTTGGCGTGTATCGGATATGGTTCTCGCAGAAAGAGAAATTCATAAACACTTTAGAGAACATCGAATAACTGATGATAGAGAGCATTTTTATCTTGATCTCGAGTTTGAAGAAGAAAAGTACCAAGATGAGAAATATCCTGATGAGTATAAAAGATTAGCTCTTGATGGGTTCATTGATGAGATATCTAGGATATTGAAAGACATAAAAGTTACTGTATATAAGGCTGATTGGGGACATGAAATCGCCAAAGATATGACCTTCCCAAATAAGAAGGCATATCTACGAATGCTACAGCCTGAATATGAATATTCCATTCGATCTAAGCGTAAACGATAATAGATCCTAAATTCACAACGTCCTCTACCAATCAAACCTGAGCACTTGTTTTACTCCCACATAAACAAGTATGGCATGACTAAACCTACTCAGGTTGATTGGTAGAGCACTTTGGTTTTACAAAGGAACCGTCTCTATTATTCTTATCATTGAGCGACTCACTCAAGGCACCGGAGGTGCCAAATTCAATGTCATTATTCAAGAACATATTCAATAAAACGTGTTTACCATGTGGATGCTGCTTGCATGAAATGCGATTTAATGGGCAATACTGCACATCTATGCAAATACAGAGCACTATAACTCACAAAGATTTGGCTTAGCCTAGTGCAATAAAAATCAATTAAATAATATATGCGTACGCACGTAAGTACTTACTTATCAATTACTTAAAACAAAATTTAGCTTTACATGACAGGATGTTTAATAGTATGTATGCGCTCTATTTTCAATAAGTACAGAGCACAAAATGGCTAATCAAACACCTTACCAGACAACATTGATAGAGATCACTGAGACCAATATCATTGGAACAAAGCACTTAACAGTAAAAATGGATGAACATCGCTATAAACAACTTAGGCTAAATGCTTTGGACAAGGACATGACTCACAGAGACATCATGCTAGAAGCCTTTGATCTTTGGATGAAAGTACATGGGACTACTTTCTAACTGCATCTAGATAAGGGGATTAGACCTTGGCACTTGGTTCCATCATTTACTGCTTACTGCCGATCTATTGCTCTCACCTTTTCGCCTAATCAACTACCTATCAAATGAAATTTGGTATGGTTATTTGAGTTCTTCTATACTTGTATCCGTCGAAGCAATGATGCTCGATAAACGTAATTATTAGGCAAGGATTGCCTCAAACCCAAAAGGAATTTGTTATGCAAAATTTAGTTGAATTCTCTCAAATAGACTCTGACATATCAGAAGAAGAGATAATACAACGAGCTGTTATCGCAGCTATAGAGCTATATGCAAAACGCTTACTTCCAACCAGTAAGCGAACAAAGTCTACTGTGTATATTAGCCCTGAGCTTGATAGTCATCTTAATTCTATCAAGGAATTTCTGGGTATAAGCCGTCAAGATTTAGTGGAAGAAGCTTTGATGTTTTACACCAGATGGAAGATCTACGCTAGACACATCAATCGCAGTATTCTAGACAAAATATAGGTCTAACAGATACAAAAAAGCCCTTAATGATTAAGGGCTTTTTTACATTCAAAGCACAGCTAACTTGAAACTATTATGGTTTTAATTTGGTTCTAAATTAGTTGCTATTCTTCACTAAGTTTCTTCAAAGCAAATCTGATAATTCCATTATGGGTTTGTCCATACTTTTCGGCCAACTCGACGAAGTCGCTTAAACAAAAGCTCCCAACGATGGGAGCTTTTTTCATCTAAGCAGTCTCATTTAGTGACTGCGGATAAGCATAATCATAAGGTGATACATATCCCTTGGCTTCAATATCCACTAAGTATTGACTCCACCACTGCATCATTCGCTTGCGCTCATAGAGATACTCTGCAACATGAGTGTAAGCACCTACTACATCATTGCGCTCCTGATGGCTCATCTGCTTCTCAATCGCATCTCTTTGGAATAGACCACACTCACCTAAAGCTGAACGTGCCATGGCTCTAAAACCATGAAAGCAGACATCCTTCTGTGTGTCATACCCCATACGTCGTAAAGCAACATTAAAGGTGTTCTCACTCAAGAATACTGAACTGCTAAAAGGACTTGGAAAAACCAATTCAGAATTTCCCCCTAGCCTCTTTACCTGATAAAGCAAAGCAATAGCTTGATCAGATAATGGAACAATATGCGGCTCTTTCATCTTAGACCCACGATCCGAATGCTTGATACCATTTACTTGGCTTCGCTTTGCAGGTAATACCCATTGCTGTTTGCTAAAATCAATTTCATCCCAACGAGCAAATCGGAGTTCAGATGAGCGAATGAAGATATGTAAGCCAAGTTCCATGCATAGTTTTGTCAACTCATCACCTGAATCAGCTCTAATGCGACGTATTAGCTCAGGTAATCTGTGAAGTGGTAATGCTGGTCGATGATTCTTAGGTGCTGAGAGATCAAGGCTCTCCATCTCTCGTGCATGGTTTACTTCAATCAAGCCATACTGCACTGCATAACTAAAGATGAGAATAAGGTCAGCTCGAATACGCTGAGCATTATCAGCACTCTTTTCATAGATATGGTTTAGTACTTTACGCAGATGCTTGGGACGAAGATCATCAATTGGATAATGACCTAACATTGGGAATAGATGATTTTCTAGTTTACGAATGCGCTTATACTTTGTATGTTCTTCTAATGGTTTGCGCTTGGCATATTGTTCAAGCCATTCTCTTGCAACAGATTCAAGAGAGTGCTTTACCTTATCGACCTTATAGTCTCCCCTCCCAAGAACTTCATCAACCTCTTTACCTAAAGCGATTGATCGTCTGTATTCAGCACCCTTCTCTCTTGCTAGAGCTAATGGTATTTCAGGAAATGTACCAAGCTTGATCTTATGTGTTTTACCAAAATCATCTCGTAGTCGAAGCATCCAAGTTCTTGCACCCGAAGGACGTACTACAAGACAGAGTCCATCTCCATCAAAGAGACTATATTCTTTGTCACTTGGTTTAGCTCGCTCAACTTGTCTTGCTGTTAAAGGTTTTGTTATTTTAGCCATCTGATTTCACCGTGAAAAACAAGGGAAAATCAGGTACTCATTTAGGGACTTATTTGCCAGAATGACCACCTGAAATCAGGCTAATAAAGTCATTGAGTTTTGAACGAACAGTTAACACAGGTTATTGATTTTAGACAATAAAAAAAGGCTCTAAGTCTTAATGTGCTTAGAGCCTTTTTAGGTAACTGGTCCCGAGGGTCGGACTCGAACCGACACGTCATCTCTGACAGCGGATTTTGAGTCCGCCGCGTCTACCAATTTCACCACCTCGGGTAGGTGTTGATGGGTATAATAAACTTTTTTGACAGCTTGTCAACGCAAGTTTTTTGCAATTGTTTAAAATTAAATCAGCTGTCATTTTTTTGATTTATAATCGACCAATTTCATCCATAAAACCTAAAAAAGCATATACTAGGCGCAGTTTTCCCAGTGTTCTAACTTGTTTTTATCATGCAGCTTTCTGACTTTAATTTTAATCTCCCCGATGAACTCATTGCTCGTTACCCACTAGCAAGTCGTAGCGCCTCTCGTCTGCTGCATCTTGATGCTCAAGGTCAGTATCATCACCATCAATTTACCGACTTACTGAATTTACTCGAAGCGGGCGATTTACTGGTACTTAACGATACCAAAGTCATGAAAGCGCGTCTTAAAGGTAAACGTGCCACAGGCGGTGCAGTGGAAGTCTTGGTAGAACGTCTGCAAGATCAATTTATTGCCCATTGCCATATTAAAGCCAGCAACTCACCAAAAGCAGGTGCAGAACTGTTTATTGGGCCTGATGCTGTAAAAGTGACCGTACAAGGTCGCCATGAAAACTTATTTATTGTCGAGTTTTCGCAGCCTATTTTAGACGTATTGGATGCCTACGGTCAGTTGCCGATTCCACCCTACTTTAACCGCGAAGCAGAAGCGATTGATACCGAGCGTTATCAAACCGTATTTAACGACCCAACAAAACTCGCTAGTGTTGCCGCACCCACTGCCAGCTTGCACTTTGATGAAGCCTTACTGCAACAGCTAGCAGATAAAGGCATTCAAAAAACCTTTGTGACCTTGCACGTGGGCGCAGGTACATTCCTGCCTGTACGTACCGATGATATTGCCAATCACATCATGCACAGTGAATGGTGTGAAGTTTCTGAAGCTGCCGTAGCGCTGATTCGTGAAACCAAAGCACGAGGCAACAAAGTTATTTCAGTGGGCACAACTGCCACCCGTGCCGTGGAAAGTGCTGCCCAAGCCCATGCAGGCAAACTTGCAGCGTGGTCGGGTGATACGCAAATTTTTATTTACCCAGGTTATCAGTTTAAAGTGGTGGATCGTTTGATTACCAATTTCCACTTGCCTGAATCCACCTTATTAATGTTGGTATCTGCGCTTTCAAGCCGTGAAAGTGTCATGCAGGCGTATCAACATGCTGTGGCGGAACGCTATCGTTTCTTTAGCTATGGCGATGCCATGCTGATTGATCAAGCTCAGACTTAATTTTCAAACTGTAAAAGAAACCGCCATGCCGCTCGATACCGTGCAACACTCCATTCATATTCGACGCAAGAAGAATCAGCGGGTATTTCGTAATATCGCGCGGTTATGGGATATTGGAAAAAAAGCGCAAAGCCATCAAGATATTTTGGATGGCTTGCACCCTTGGCAAGATGACATCACCCTCAAGTTTGAAAATGTTTTGCCTGTCCTGCTTGGCATTATAGGTGTGTTGTTCTGTTTATTGCTCTTGATTCAACCGAGTAATATTTGGCTGCAATTCTGCTTGCTGATTGGGTTAGGCTGTATCTTCTGGGCATTTATTACCTATGAACAAGACGACCCCATTGAAGAAGTCATCACTTTTTTAGAACAAGAAAGCATTGCTCAACGCTATCAACTGGCATGGCAGCAACCACCGCAACATCTTGCCCGAACCCTACAACCCGTTTATTTGATTGCCCATTTAAAAAGTCTGTTCCCTTTATTTAATTTGGGGAATCTGTCCAATGAAATTCGCCGCTACGCCAGTACAGTTTGGCAAGATCAACAAGGCAAGCAGCATCAGGTTTTGGTATTTGAATATCGCTATGTCAGTGAAACCCGCATTAAAGATCAAAATGGCAATGACTACAAAGTACGTGAAGTGGTGCGACATTTATCGGGCGTATTTGTCTTTGATGTGCAGCTACAAGGTTTAGCCGTTACCTCAAACAATAAAACCTTTGGTGCGCCTTATCATGTGCCGTGGCATACCAGTGACATTCGCCTGAATCAAAAACTCAACTTTTTTGGCAGTGATGCAATTCAACTGGCGCGTACGCTCAGCCCTGCAATGGTGTTAAAACTGGATGATTTTTTTCAGCATCAGCAAGGTGATTTGTTATTTCACCCTGAGCGGAACACGCTCTGTTTTTTAGGCAATCGCAACCTGTTTGAAATTTCCAGTAAAGCAAAAAATATTCAAGATATTTCCGCATTGCGTGGACACTTACGCACTTTTAAATTACCTTATTTAGAACAATTACAGACAGATTTGGTTGATTTTCTGGACTAAGAAAATCATCTTGGGGCAAAACATGGGTATCGCAATTTTTCTTTTGGTTGTCATCATCTTGGTGATGCTGGGCATCATGATTCGTAACAACATCGTACGCCACCACAACGCCACCATCCGCGCTTGGGCAGATGTGACCAGTTTTGAACGACAGAAGTTAAAAACGCTTGAAGAACTTGCGCCAGTGGTCGAACAATATGCAGGTATGGAAAAAGGCACTTTAGAAAAAGTGACTGAACTGCGCCAAAATATTATGAACCTAAACATCAACAATGCCGATGTCAGCCAATTACAACGTGTTGAAGCCTTGAGCAAAGAATTGATGCGCAGCTTGAATGTGGTGGTCGAAAATTATCCTGAACTCAAAGCCGACCAATTGTATTTAAAAATGATGCATGAAATTGATGAGCAGAACGAAAATGTCGGTGCTGCGATTACTATTTATAACCGCAATGTCGAGTTGTTTAATAACTATATTCAGGTCTTTCCCAACAACATGATCAACACTGCAACCACAGCGAAAAAGCCTGTGCGTGCCTTTCGGGACAACGGTGCAGCACAAAGTTTTGATTATCGTCCAAACTTTTAAGCCATTGAATGCTAAGCCACTCATTTAAAATTATTTTTCAATACATAAATAAAAACAGCAAGCACGAAGCTTGCTGTTTTTTTCAGATTTCAACTAAACACATGACTGTGTCAGGTACTGCACCTGATTACGTCCCTTATTTTTTGCCAGATACAACAATTCATCGGCTGAATGCAGAAAATCGACCACATTGTGATATTGCTGATTTTGATGATAGCTATTTACACCAATACTCACAGTGACTTGGGTAATCTCCCCTGTCTTGGTATGTGGAATTTCCAGCGCATATACTGCCTGCCTAAAGTTTTCAGCAAGTTGTACAGCATCTGCCAATGGTGTTTCAGGCAATAGCACCACAAACTCTTCACCACCAAAGCGAGCCACAAAGTCAGATGCACGCGCAAAGTGTTGTTTAAGCAACTGCGCCACACTAATCAAACAATGATCACCCTGTAAATGTCCATAATTGTCGTTATAAGGCTTGAAATGGTCGATGTCGATAAACAAGAGAGACAATGCATGTTGATGACGCACAGCACGTTTAAATTCGTTTTCTATACGCTCACTGAGCGCCTTTCGATTGGCAACCAAGGTCAGCGGGTCTTGTAAGCTCAAAGCCAGATTTTTGCGACTCAACGCTTCGAGTTCCAACTCCATTTGTTTACGCGCAGAAATATCAAACATAAACCCAATAATCGCCACAGTTTCGTTATTTTCACGAATCACATGCACCACATCACGAATCCAGACATAATCTCCTGTAGCGGTTAAGGCACGATAATCCGCTTCGTGGTCTGTGCCTTGATCGGACAGACTCACACACATATTCACGGTCTTGTCCCGATCTTCAGGATGCATCCGATCAATCCAATCTTGTGCAGTTTTCCAGCTGTCTTGCGTCCAACCCAGTAAAGACTCAATTTGTGGGCCAATATAGCTAAAAGCTTTGGTTTTCCAGTTAATCTGCCACGGAATTGCATTCGTGGTTTCCAAAAGTGTTTTATAGAATTGGTCTTCTTTTAGTGCACTGTTTAATTCACTCATAGCCCACCTCTATGAATTGATTTTAATTACAATTTAACAACTTAAGTGAGCTTTGACTACAATTTGTTTTGTCTTATTGACATTTTTCTCAGCTTTGACACAATCATGAGGTTGAGCAAAATATAAACAACAATTGCTCAAAACATAAATCCCAAAATAAAAAGTAAGCCGATAAAATGTTAGAACATATTCAGAACCTGAAAAACACCCTCATTCAAGAGTTTTTCCAACTCTATGAGCAATATGAACAAGACCAAATTTATGCCTGTGTACTGGTCTTTAATGAATATCTTGGGGTCGATTATTTAGCTGTTTCAAGCCAACGCAGCCTGTTTAATGAACAGGAAGATGAAGCACAATATTTATCTGAAGTAAATAAATGGAATATAGAAAAATGGCGTTATCGCACTCAAGCCAACAATTCTAGCGGTCTGCATCAATTTAAAAATATTTTTGCAGATTATTTTAAACAGCGACATATCTATGGCAATCCTCTGCTGAATTCCAATGACACGCTGCAATACAACCATCTTGAACTTTTACTGGATATATTTCAGCAGGCTAAACAATCTTTATCGGGCGCTTATGGCTTAGATTTAAGCCAAATTCTGTTTTTTATTCATGTGCCCAAACAGGTCGATGTAGAAATCCACTCAGCGCAATTTCTAAACGCTCCAAGTGCTTTGCTCGATGAATTCCTGCACAACAAAGCGCCTCAAACCACGATGGAACAATCCACCGCACAACCCAAGCTCAAACTACAACAAGTGGATAAAGACTTGCTGATTGATCTGGCACAACTTTTAGAAGTGGAACCGTATGATTATTTGAGCATTGCACATGAAGCCTATTTGCTCACATTAGAACCGAGTTTTATCACTTGGAGCGTAAAACCTCGTGGTTCAGCACGAGGATATAAGCGACTGGCGTAAGCCATACGACATGGAATGTCGTATTAAATATCTTTGTTGTTCATTACTTAAAATATTATTGTTAAAATAAGCACATGAAAACACTTAAACTCCGCATAAAAGACAAACACGCAAAGGTGCTGATTAAATTAGCATCTGAGGTGAACTTTGTTTGGAATTATGTGAATGATTTAAGTTTTAAGCACCTAAAAAGAAAAGGTGAGTTTCTATCTGCATTTGATATTGCTCAATACACCAAAGGCGCATCTAAAGAGTGTGGTTTGCACAGCCAAACCATACAGGCTGTCACCGAAGAATTAATCACACGCAGAAAGCAGTTTAAGAAAGCCAAACTCAAATGGCGTGTTAGCAACAAGAAGTCAGCAAGAAAATCACTTGGATGGATACCGTTTAAGAAAGTAGCGATCAAATACGCTGATGGATATGTTCAATATGGTAAACATCAATTCAAACTATGGGATAGCTATGGATTAAGCAAATATGCTGTTAGAACTGGTTCATTTGTTGAGGACAGCCGTGGGCGTTGGTACGTGTGCCTTGTGGTCGATTCATCGAATCAAGAAAAACCAACAGCAACCAAAGCCATAGGTATTGATCTAGGTTTAAAAGATATTGCAACCTGTTCTGATGGTACGGTTATTTCAAACCCCAAGTTCTATCGCCAATACGAAAAGAAATTAGGTATTGCTCAACGAGCAAGGAATAAAAAACGTGTACGTGCATTACACGCCAAGATTGCAAATTGCCGTAAAGACCATTTGCATAAGGCAAGTACATTACTTGTTAAAAATAATGCACTCATAATTGTAGGTGACTTAAGTGCCAAAAAGCTTGTAAAAACTAAAATGGCAAAGTCTGTTTTAGATACAGGGTTTTCAGCACTAAAAACAATGCTCAAGTATAAATGCGAGAACGCAGGGGTAATGTTTGAAGAAGTCAATGAAGCCTATACCACCCAAATCTGTTCGTGCTGCGGTGAGATCACCTCAAGTAGTCCGAGAGGTAGGACAGGTCTTGGAATAAGAGAATGGTCATGTGAGTGTGGTGTCACTCACGATAGGGACTTAAATAGTGCCATGAACATTCTTGCGCTTGGGCATAAGCGTCTAGCTGTAGGAATCACCTCCGTTTAAGGGAGGTGAGGATGTCAATGACAGTAATTTATATATTCAGCGTTTAATTCAGCACGTTGCTGCAATGGACAATCATGAACAAGGTGAAATTGCCTTACATAAAGAAATTACCCAACGTATTCAGCAATTTTACGCCATGTAAGCACAATGGATTTGAACAAAATATTTACTCGCAATTTTTACCAAGGAAAACGTATCTCAACTGGCAATTCCGTGCAGAATCTAGGAAAATATTGCACTTTTAGCACGAACAATCAGCGAACTGTTTTTTCGCCTTGATTTGGAACATATATGAAGTTTGAGAAATTAGGTCAGTCGGGGCGCGCCCGTCGTGGTCGTTTAACACTTGCTCATGGTGTGGTAGAAACCCCTGTGTTTATGCCTGTGGGGACGTATGGCACAGTCAAAGGCATGCTGCCACGCGATATTGAAGAAATTCAGGCACAGGTTATTTTAGGCAATACCTTTCATTTATATTTGCGTCCAGGGCTAGAAGTGATTCAGCAACACGGCGGTCTACATGAATTCATCAAATGGGATAAGCCTATTTTGACTGACTCTGGTGGCTTTCAGGTGTTTAGCTTAGGCGCAATGCGTAAAATTAAAGAAGAAGGTGTGACCTTCCGTTCGCCTATTGATGGCTCAAAGGTTTTTCTTTCGCCAGAAATCTCGATGGAAATTCAAAAAACCTTGAACTCTGACATCGTGATGATTTTTGACGAATGTACGCCTTATCCTGCAACACATGAAGAAGCGCAAAAATCTTTGCAATTGTCTTTACGCTGGGCAAAACGCTGTAAAACCCATCACCATGATGAACTACAAAACAGCAACGCGCTGTTCGGGATTATTCAAGGCGGTATGTACGAAGATTTACGTGTTGAATCTTTAAACGGCTTACTTGAAATTGGTTTTGATGGTTATGCCATTGGCGGTCTTTCGGTGGGTGAACCGAAAGAAGAAATGATCAAAGTACTGGATTATTTGCCAGCTAAAATGCCAGAAGATAAACCACGTTATTTGATGGGCGTCGGCAAGCCAGAAGATATTGTGGAAGCAATTCGTCGTGGCGTCGATATGTTCGACTGCGTGATGCCAACCCGTAATGCGCGCAATGGTCATTACTTTGTAACCGATGGCTTGGTGCGTATTCGTAACAGTAAGTATCGTCATGACCAAAGCCCGCTCGATCCGCATTGTGATTGCTATACTTGCAAGAACTTTACCCGCGCTTATTTGTTTCATTTAGAAAAATGTGGCGAAATGTTGGGGTCAATGTTGGGCACTATTCATAACTTACGTTATTACCAACGCTTTACCCAAGATATTCGCAATGCCTTAGATAACGGCACTTTCGATGAATTTGTACAGGACTTTTATGCCCGTCGTGGCCTAGAAGTACCGCCTTGTCCTGAAGATTAGTCTTTTCAGTATTTGCGCTGAGTAAAAAGACAAGGTAAATTGCAGAACAAACCCAATTTATTATCAGATCACTGATCGCCAGTTTTTAGTTTAGGAAAATGAAATGAGCCTTTTTATTTCGACCGCTCACGCAGCAGGTGAAGCTGCACAACAACCAAGCCTTGTGGCTAACCTTTTAATGATTGCAGTCTTCATTGCAATTTTCTACTTCCTGATTTGGCGTCCACAATCAAAGCGTGCCAAAGAGCATCGTACACTGATTGAAAGCTTGGGCGTAGGCAGTGAAGTGGTATTCGCAGGTGGTCTTATGGGTAAAATCACGAAAATTGAAGGTGATTTTGCAGTGGTAGAGCTGAACCGTGGTGTAGAAGTAAAAGTACAACGCGCGAGTGTCATTTCAGTTCTTCCTGAAGGCACATTAAACAACCTCTAATCAAAAAGAGTCGTGCTCACGCACGACTTTTTCATTTTAAGAAGAAAATAAATGCGTTACCCAGCATGGAAATATCTGCTCATCCTCGTTGTTCTTGTGGTGAGTACATTATATGCCCTGCCTAGCTTGTATCCAGATGAACCTGCTGTTCAAATTTCAGGTGCCAAAGCTGGTACCCAAATTGATCAAAGCATCATACAAAAAGCAGAGCAAATTTTACAATCAGAAAATATTGCCAGTCATGACAACAGCTTTACCAACAATGCTGCATTGTTGCGTTTAGACACCTCAGAAGCCCAACTCAAAGCCAAAGAAGCTTTACGTCGCGGTTTAGGTGATGACTATGTCGTGGCACTGAACCTTGCGCCAACCACACCAGAATGGCTACAAAAAATTGGTGCAAAACCAATGAAACTCGGTCTGGACTTACGTGGTGGTGTGCACTTCTTATTAGAAGTGGATATGGACAAGGCCATCAGCCAGCGTATGGAAACTTCAGCCACCGATTTACGCCGTCAATTGCGTGACAACAAGCTGAAATTTAATAGCCTTTCGCTGAATAACAACACCATCACCCTACAGTTTGCCAATAATGCAGACCGTGATGCAGTGATGGATTTCTTGCGTCGTAACGGCAATGAATACACACAGCAAGCTGTAGCCACCACAGAAGGTTCTAGCTTACGTCTGAACTATACCGATGTCCGTAAACAGGAAATTCAGTCGTATGCGGTCAATCAGAACTTAACTACTTTACGTAACCGTATTAACGAGTTAGGTGTGGCTGAAGCTTTGGTACAAACTCAAGGTAGCAACCGTATTGTAGTGGAATTGCCAGGCGTACAAGATACGGCTGAAGCGAAGCGTGTACTCGGTCGTACTGCTAACCTCGAATTCCGTTTGGTGTCTGACTTAAATGATCAATATATTGATCCGTACACAGGTCAGGCGACAGGTACAGTACCACCTGGCACAGAAGCGTTTGCCTTTGAATCTTTGGACAGTGGTCGCCAATTATTATTGAACCGCAGCCGTATTTTAACGGGTGAGCGTGTTCAAAATGCGTCGAGTGGTTTTAGCCAAGATACAGGCGGTGCAGAAGTTAACATTACCCTTGATGCTGCGGGCGGTAAACTCATGGCAGATGCGACGCGTAACGCTGTGGGTAAACGTATGGCGGTATTGTTTATTGAAAACAAACAACGCATTAGCTATGTGACCGATGAAAATGGCACACAAACTGAAGTACGTACGCCATACACCGAATCTGTCGTTATTAATGCTGCAACCATTCAGGCAGTATTGGGTTCGCAGTTCCGTATTACAGGTCTAGATTCTCCACAAGAAGCCTCTGAATTGGCCTTAATGCTTCGTGCTGGTGCTTTGGCAGCGCCAATGTACTTTGTCGAAGAACGTGTGATTGGCCCAAGCTTGGGTCAAGAAAACATTGATAAAGGCGTATTGTCGACTCAGATTGGCTTCATTTTGGTCGCAATCTGGATGGTGGTGTTCTTCCGTCTGTTTGGTCTGATTGCCAACTTCGCTTTAGTGTTTAACTTAGCCATGATTTTAACCGTCATGTCTTGGATTGGTGCATCACTTACCTTGCCGGGTATTGCGGGTATCGTAATTACCATTGGTATGGCAGTGGATGCCAACGTCTTGATTTGTGAGCGAATACGAGAAGAAATTAAGTGGGGTGCCTCGCCAAAACAAGCCATTGTGGCAGGTTATGACCGAGCGTATAACACAATTTTCGACTCGAACTTAACCACATTCTTGGTGGCATTCATTCTGTTTGCGATTGGTACAGGCCCAATCAAAGGCTTTGCTGTGACGCTCATGATTGGTATTGTCTGCTCGATGTTTACTGCGATTACAGTGACCCGTGCAATTGTACAAATCATCTACGGCAAAAAACGTAACTTGAAAAAGTTGAGCATTTAAGGAGATCACTGATGACTGAGAATACTCAACTGCCTTCAAAAAAATATGGCCGCCCTGATGATGAGCGCGTGATTCCGTTTATGAAGATTGCTTTGCCTGCGGCATTGCTTTCTATTCTATTAACGGTTGCCAGTATATTCTTCATTGCCACCAAAGGTTTAAACTTAGGTTTGGACTTTACTGGGGGTATTGCTGCAGAACTCAACTATAGCAATCCAGTAAAAGCCACCGATGTTTCTAACGCATTGGTCAAAGCAGGCTTTAACGACCCTGTAGTACAAACGCTTGGTTCAGACCGCGACCTAATGGTACGTATGCCTGTGCAAGAAGATGTTGAAGCAGAAGACTTAACCAAAGCAATTACTGCTGCGGTACAACTACCAAATAACACGGCAACTGTGCCAAAGGTAGATGTAGTGGGTGGTCAAGTCGGTAATGAGCTATACGTGCGTTCTGCGGGCGCTGTGGCTTTAGCACTGTTATTGATGTTGGTTTATGTCACCATTCGCTTTGAATTCAAACTGGCAATGGGAGCGGTACTGTCATTGTTCCACGATATTATTGTGACACTAGGTATTTTTGCCATGATGCAATGGCCATTTGACCTGACTGTATTGGCAGCGTTATTGGCGATTATTGGCTTCTCACTCAACGATAACATTGTTGTATCTGACCGTATTCGTGAAAACTTCCGTAAAATCCGTGGTGCAACACCACTTGAAGTGGTAAACATTGCGCTGACAGAAACTTTACGTCGTACCATTCACACCTCTATGACCCTATTATTGGTTGTAGTCGCGATGATGCTCATGGGTGGTGATGGTCTGAAATGGTTCTCGATTGCGATGTTTGTGGGTGTCTTTGTCGGAACATATTCATCTATTTACATTGGTACAGCCTTTGCCTTATGGCGCGGTTTGAACCGTCAGGACTTCATTGTTCAAGTCAAACCTGAATTTGAAGGTGAAGAGCAAGAAATTCCTTAATGCATTTCTGCTGACACCAACATTCAAGCCTATCTTCGGATAGGCTTTTTTGTGCCTTAGCATTGCGATATTTACGCTGACGTTGCGATGTTAATGCTGAATAATATGAATCTGTGGAAACTGAAAGCCTACGCAAGATGGCGCTGCTCGCCATGCTACGGTCAACATACAATCTGATAAACGAAAGTTTTGATAGGCAAAATGCCCAATCTGTGGATGATGACAAATGCCGCCCTGTGCATTGGGATGCATACGAGTATCCAACTCATTCAGGCTTAAACGAATCCCTAAACCTGATGCTTTCAGCACTGCTTCTTTAGTTGTCCAGACACGAAACCAATAATCAGCGTCGTGTTCCAAATCTTGCCAGTATTGGAGTTCATTGGGATGAAACGCATGCTGTGCCAAAGCATCAAAACGTACCTTACGTTCTAAGTCTTCAACATCTATACCTAGATCTTGCACCTGTAAGCTGCTTGCCAAAGCGTAATGTTGACGGCTATGGCTATGGTTAAACTGCAATTGAGGGAATGCCGTCAAAAATGGTTTACCATGTAGGTTACGCTCAATATCGCTGTTTTGAATATCTTGTGCCAAGTATCCAGACAACAATTGATTCCGATGCCGATAAATCGCCTGTTTTTGCTGTTGAATCTGTTCACTGCGTACAGCACTTGGATCGGGACTAAAAATCTGCTGAATGCGGCTAACATTCACACAAATTTTTTTAGGTGTTTTATTCATCCGCCCTTCTCCATTTTGGCTGAAATACGATAGAAAAAAACCAGCAAACATGCTGGTTTTTTAAAGCGTGCTCGCTTAGCTGCCTTGCACCAAACGACGTGCGCTGATAATCCCTGGTTGCTGCTCTAAACGTGCCAACAAACGAGAAAGTTGCGCCAAGCCTTTAACTTCAATTAACAATTTCATATTGGCGATACCATCACTTTCAGAAATAGTATTCACCTGACGAATGTTAATTTGATCGGCAAAAATCACTTGGGTTAAGTCTTTGAGCAAACCACGGCGGTCATAGGCTTCCACCACAATTTGCACGCTTTGACCACGGGTTGGCTGCATTTCCCAATCGGCTTCTACCGCACGTTCAGGTTCGTTGCCAATCATACGCACATAGTCCGAACACGCCACTTTGTGAATACTCACACCACGGTTCAGGGTAATATACCCCGCAATCGCTTCACCATGCACAGGCTGACAGCATTGTGCGATATGCAGTTCAACGTTATCCAAACCATCAATCAAAATGCCATGTGCCGATAAGGTATGGCTGGCACGTGGGTTCAAGGTTGGCTTCAACACCAGTTCAGGTTCATCCTGATCTAAGTGCATGTGACGATTGACCTGATTAATTAAGGCATGCAGGCTAATATCACCATTCACCAAACCAATCAGAATGTCTTCACCTGTTTTGACGTTAAAGTGATTGCAATAATCATTTAAATCAATACTTTTTGGATGAATCGCCAAACGTGACAATTCTTTATTGAGCACTTCACGCCCAACTTCCAGATTTTTACTGCGGTCTTGCTGTCTAAACCAATGACGCAGCTTATCGCGCGCACGTGCTGTCTTAATATAACCTAAAGAATTCACCAACCAATCACGGTTCGGTTCACGGTCTTTTTTGGTCAAAATCTCGACCTGCTCGCCTGTTTTTAAAGTATAGGTGAGCGGCACATAGCGCTGATTGACCCGTGCGGCATAGCATTTATTGCCGACTTCGGTATGCACATGATAAGCAAAGTCCAGCACCGTTGAGCCACGTGGCAATTCTTTAATATCACCATCACGGCTGAACACATAAATTTTCTCAAAATCTTCAAACTCTTGGATTTGTTCAAAGTTTTCAGAATCATCATCTTCTTTATGTGCGCTGGCATCGTTACGTTCCTGATAATGCTCCAAAACAGAACGCAAAGAATGTAAACGATGATTAAACGAATGGTCTGTGGCTTTAGAACCTTCTTTATAATTAAAGTGTGAACATACCCCAAGCTCGGCTTCTTCGTGCATATCTAGGGTACGAATTTGCACTTCAAGCGACTTGTTTTCTGCAATTACGGCAGTATGCAATGAGCGATAACCATTGGCTTTTGGATTGGTAATGTAATCATCAAACTGGTGCGGAATATGCCGCCACAATTGATGTACGATGCCCAAAGAGTGGTAACACTCTGGAATGGTTTTCACCAAAACACGTACAGCACGAATGTCATAGAGCTGATCGAAGCTGAGGTTTTTACTCTTCATTTTTCGATAAATCGAATAAATGTGTTTCACCCGCCCGCTAATTTCGGCATGAATACCATTATTGCCCAGCTCTGTACGCAATTGCTCAATTACGTTTTGAATGTAGTTTTCACGCTCCAAACGCTTTTCATTCAGTAACGTCGCAATTTCTTTATAACGGTCTGGCGCCAAATAACGGAAGGCTAAATCTTCGAGTTCCCATTTCAGTTGGGCAATGCCTAAACGGTGTGCCAATGGCGAGTAAATGGTTAAAATTTCTCGCGCCACACGCTCCTGACGTTCTTTGGAAGCGGTTGCCAACTCACGTAATGAATAGGTACGTTCTGCCAGTTTAATTAGCACCACGCGCACATCTTCCGTCATGGAAATCAGCATTTTATAAATGCCTGTTAAATGTTCACGCTGGTTATTATTAAAATGGTCTTCTAAACGCTTATTTTTCTCAATCAGTTCAGACAACTTACCCATCGACAAGGTGCCTTTGATCAAGCCATAAACTGCTTCACCAAATTCTTCACGCACTTCATCTAACTGCATGACATTTTCACGCACACTACGATAGAGCATGGCTGCAGACAAAGTGTCTTCATCGACATGCAAGTGCGCTAAAATATTCGCCATCTCAATACCTGTATATAAGGTATGCGATGGATGACTGACGTCTATTTCCAGCTCTTTTTTCAGGGTGTAATTGGCAACGCGTTCTAATTGTTCAAGTGCCGCCCCATCGTAAATCCCGCGTACTCGGTCTAGCCATTCTGCTAAATCCTGTCGGGCTTGCTCGGCATGTTCTACAGTCGTTTCCTCAGACAGTTCATTTAAACGTCCAGGAAGTTGTTCACGTACTGTGACCATACCCTTCTCCTACCTCTATGTACTTCATATTATAAATCGTTTATTTGCTTTTCTTTCTCAAACAAGGCAATGGATTCGACATGCCCCGTATGCGGAAACATATCCATCACGCCTGCTTTTTTCAATTGATAGCCCTGCTTGACCAATACACCTGCATCCCTTGCGAGTGTGGCTGGATTACAAGACACATAAACGATTCTATCTGCGCCAAATTTGGGCACATAATACATCACTTCCTCTGCGCCTGAACGCGGAGGGTCAATTAATAATGCCTCAAATCCTTGATTTGCCCAAGAATGATGCGAAAAATCTTTTGTTAAATCTTGTGAATAAAACTTAACATTGTCTAAATCATTACGTTGTGCATTCTCTGCACCACGCTGCACCATTTGCTCTGAACCCTCTACAGCAACCACCTTTCCTGTTGCACCTACACAACGTGCAAGCGGCAATGAAAAGTTGCCTAATCCACAAAACAGATCAAGCACCCGATCACCTGATTTTAAGTTAAGCAAATCACATGCCAGCTTAACCATTTGTGGATTAATTGTAGAATTGACTTGGGTAAAGTCTTGGGGATGAAAGCCAAAATTCACATCAAAATCATCTAAACGATAATGCAAACGCATTGCTGCATGCGGATCATCAACCCGATGCAAACTGTCTGGACCTTCAGGCTGCAAATACAATTGCCAGTGTTTCTGTAACGCAAACTGCTGTAACTGGTTGATATCGGCTGCAGATAGTTGTTCTGTATGCCGCACCACCAAAGCAATCTCTTGATCTCCCATCGCCAATTCTATATGACCAATATGGGCCTTGCCTGTTAGACTTTGGAGTAGCTGCTTGATTCGTGTTAACGAACCAAATGCCTGATCCAACACCATACAGCGGTCAATTGAGGTCAGTTTATTGCTATTGCGCTCACGAAAACCGACCACCAATTTGTCTTGACTGGCAATATAACGCACCCCAACACGGGCTTTGCGGCGATAATCTTCACGCTGTGAACGCAAAGGCGCTAACCATTCTTCAGGCTGAATTTGCGCAAAATGTTGCAGATGCGACTGCAACACCTGTTGTTTGAGATGAATCTGCTCATCCAACTGAATATGCTGCATGCTACAACCACCGCAACGCTGATAATGTGGACATTGTGGCGTAACCCGTAATGTCGAAGGCTCACCCAGCACTTCTAGACACTCGGCTTCTTCTAAGCGTTTGTTACTATGCGTAATTTTGGCGCGTACTGTTTCACCAGGCAATGCGCCCTCTATAAAAACTGTTTTCCCCTGCTTCTCGGCTGGATGACCCGACTGAGCTGTGTAGTGTGCAATCCCGCGCCCTTCATGTGACAACGATTCCACCTGAAAGCAATATTCAGCCTGCTGCGTGGTACGGTTTTTACTGCGATGTTTCATATCAGTCTAAATATCGGAAGATGGGGAAGATTGAAAAGGCATCACGGATTCATTTGAAGGCGTGGTGACACTTTGTTCAGGAAAATCTGTACGGGTAAATTCAGTTTGCTGCGAACTGTGCTGCCACACGCTTAAAAAGTCTGCATGCTGCGGCTGAGTATGCAAATATTGAATGGTATGCTGTACCCATAAAGTATGCTCTTCAAGCAGCAATTGCCCTTTGAGCAGCAGCCAACGCAAATAAATCAACCAAGTATTTAAGACATCGCCTTCACAATAACGCGTCAGCCTCGACCATTCACCGCTTTGCATAAATGCAGGAACATGATAGCCCGCATCTACACGCTTACCCGGAAAACCTAGCAAATACGCAATGTCATCCAACTTTTGGAAATGACGACCATTAAACATTGCCATCACATCCATTAAATCGACATGACGCTGATGGTAACGGTTTTGATAATTGTTATAGCGCTTTTGCTGATCAATCTCACCCTGATCAAATAAACTTGGTGCAGACAGCCCGTGATACATGGCGCGGAATAAAATCACTGGCAAATCAAACTGCGAACCGTTCCAACTGACCAAAGTCGGATGACGCTTATCAAAAATAGACAAAAACTTTTTCAGCATTGTCGCTTCGCTGTCGTGTTCACGGCTAAAGGAAAACAGCTTCATGCCGTGTTCATCAATCCACAAGCCTGAAATACACACAATTTCATGCAAAGGCAAACGCTGAAAATCGGTGCCCGCCTCTTGGCGACGCAACTTCATTAATGCTTGTTCAAGCTCTGCTTCGGGTAAATCGAGTTGATATAAATGCGCGCCTGACTTCAAATCGGTAACGGTTTCTATATCGAAAATCAGCACAGGTAAACGCATAAAATCTTACTCAATGGGTGATAGAAAAATGAATATCACAATTCAGTATCTTGAACAGAGAACAAACCTGTCGATAAATAACGATCACCACGGTCACAAACAATACAAACAATCACTGCATCTGGATTTTCTTCGGCAATTTTTAAAGCTGCCCATACCGCACCGCCCGATGATGTGCCTGCGCTGATGCCTTCTTTTTGCGCCAGTTTACGCATGGTTTTTTCCGCTTCAATTTGCGGAATATCAATAATACGATCAACACGACTACGGTCAAAAATGGTTGGTAAATATGCTTCAGGCCAACGGCGAATCCCTGCAATACTTGAACCATCTGAAGGTTGTAAACCAATAATTTGAATCTCTGGATTTTGTTCTTTTAAGTATTTAGACACCCCCATAATGGTGCCTGTTGTGCCCATAGAGCTGACAAAGTGGGTAATTTTACCGCCCGTTTGCTGCCAAATTTCAGGCCCTGTGGTCAGGTAATGTGCTTCAACATTATCTGGGTTACCAAATTGGTTCAGCACCAAGCCTTTGCCTTCGCGTTGCATTTGCAAAGCCAAATCGCGCGCGCCTTCCATGCCTTGTGCTTTAGTCACTTCAATCAATTCTGCACCATAGGCACGCATGGCATCTTTACGTTCTTGGCTCATATTGTCAGGCATGATCAGCTGCATTTTATAGCCACGCATAGCTGCAACCATCGCCAAAGCAATGCCGGTATTGCCACTGGTTGCCTCAATTAAAGTATCGCCCGGTTGAATTTCACCGCGTTTTTCTGCCTGCATAATCATGTTGTAGGCAGGACGATCTTTAACAGAACCCGCAGGGTTATTGCCTTCCAGTTTTGCCAAAACCGTTGCCTGCGTATGACTTGCCAAACGCTGCAAACGCACCAATGGGGTTTTGCCCACATAATGATCTAACAAAAATTCATCACTTTGGAAATCTGATTGGGTATCAAGCATGGTCTGCACCAATATCAAGGTGGGCTTATTGTATGAAAATTTGCACCTTCCTGCACGTTTTTCACAGGCTTTTTATCAAAACAGCAATACTCTGCCGACAATTTATGCATCACTCACTGCCTACACAATTCTAGGCAAGATGAACACAATTTCAGATTGTCTTTTGCGGGATGGATGCAAAAAAATGCACACCGATTGATTGCGAGATGCAGCTGAACCACTCGCACCAAACAGATGAAAACACAGTCAGGAGAATTGACATCCTCCCCCCCTTAAAAGAGGGTGATTCCTACAGCTAGACGCTTATGCCCAAGCGCAAGAATGTTTAAAGCTGAGTTTATATCTCGATCATGAGCTGTACCACAGCTCATGCACTCCCATT
>NZ_JAYFSK010000042.1:0-20745 GCF_041464035.1 Acinetobacter sp. AL9
CAAACGAACAAATAGAGCAGATAGAATTTGCACTCAACCATCGTCCTAGAAAAACACTAGGTTGGTATACACCGAGTGAAGTTATGGCTGGTTTTTATACTGTTGCACTTGCCGCTTGAATCCGCCATATTCAATGATGCCTCTATGAACCCTAAACAAGCGCTTCTTGATTTGCAGCAATTGCAACAACAATACCCTGCTGCATTTAAAAGAAATATTTTGTTTTATGGTTTTATTCAAAGCAAAGGCATGCTGGATGATTGGAAAGAAATGATTCCATGGGTCTTGGCCTGCCTGATTTTTATTCCTATTTCAATCAGTCTGGCGCACGGGATTCAAAACTTTGCACCACAGTACGATGCCTTTCAAGCCAAGGCATTGGCGATTTTAGCCATCATGTTAGGTTTTATGCTGCTTCTACCTTATGTGTTGTATCAAATTAAACACAGTTCGGCATCGTGGTATCAACTACAGCAACATGCCACCATAAAAATAGCAGTATTGATTCTGCTACAAGCGGTAAATTTCGCCTATTTTCAGAGTGCAATTCTGCAAGGGATTTTATTCTTTTTCTGCATCAGTTTTGGTTTTGTACGTTTCTATAAAGAGAATATGTTCCGTGACCACATAAGCCTTGAACAAAAATATTGCTTAACGCAATTTCGCCGTGCTGCGTATTGGTCATATCGTCAAGCTGCTAAAATTCAATATCGGATGTATTTTTCCAATAAAAATAGCCCTCGTTTTGCCCAATTGAATCAGCAATATCAACATGCAATTCAGTTACATCAACAACTGATGCAGGCTGAACACAATTTATGTAAAAGGATTAAGTACATAGATTTAGATAGTTATATTCAAGATAAACTCGATTAAAACATCACGCCAAACATCAGAAAGATTATCAAAAAACCGAGCAACTTAGGCTCGGTTTTCTGTAAATATCAGACTGATTTTAAGCAGTTTTAGCGACATCAATGATTGGTTTTAAGTCTACACCATACTTCTGTTGATGACCACGCGTATCATCGAGTTTGTATTCACGTGCCTTAACCGTATCTATAAACTTCCAATCTGCAACCACTTGCGCACGATCAAAAGTCACCGTTAAATAACCACGTTGATTTAAGTTGCAATAATCCAGTTCATCAATCAGTTCTTGAAAGGCATATTCCAACGCTGCCATTTCGTCTGCAGGCACGTTTAAGTAATACTCAATTCCGGGCGATGATACCGAGCTGGTCGCGAATTCCAACCCAACCTCATGATTTGTTTCATGTGTATGCAAGGTTGCAGCCCAAGCATTGTGAGTATCACCTGCCAACACCACTGCTTTTTTCCCAAGTTGCTGCAATGTCCCATACACAACTTCTCGCTCGTAGGCATAACCATCCCAAGCATCGAGGTTATAAGGTGCAACCGCATACAAACGTGCCTTATCTACTGCTGTCAAAGTTGGATCATTCGCTTTTAAACGCAATTTCAGCGTGACCAATTCTGTAATTTTCTGCTTCATTTGTGCAAGTGTTTCAGGTTGCTGATCACCATTGGTGATTTTCGCTAAAGGCAATAACAGTTCTTGTGGAATCAGCATTTTCGCCATCAACACTTGTTTAGCCAAAACATTCCAAGTAGCCTTAGACTGCCCCAACTGCTTTTGCAACCATTCTCGTTGAACTCCACCCATCAATGTGCGTTGATCACTAAATAAATCTGCCTGAAATTTAGCAGCATCAATACCTTCTGCCGTCATATAGTTAGCATAATCTAATTGCTTATGACGCGCCAAAATACGCGTATCCAGCATCATCAAATTCACCAAACCACCAAAATCAAACTGGCGATAAATATTCAAATGATCATTTTCTGCAACTGGACGAATTGGCATCCACTCGAAATAAGCCTGTAATGCCGCAATTTTACGTTCTATAAAGCTGCCTTCACCTTCTTGATGATTATCTGCACCCGCTTCCCAAGTATCATTACTGAGTTCATGGTCATCCCAAATGACAATAAATGGATGGCGTTGGTGAGCAGTCTGCAAATCAGCATCGGTACGATATAAAGCATAACGTTTACGATAATCATCTAACTTGATAATTTCTTTATCATTGTCTGCAGCAAAGGTACGTCCTAACTGTTTTGCATCGTCAGTCGCGTAGCCACCTTGTCCATATTCATAAATATAATCACCCAAGTGAATAATCACATCCAGATTGTTTTCCTGTGCCATTTCTTTATACACATGAAAATAACCTGCGGGATAGTTCGAGCAAGAACAGACCGCAAATTTCACTTGATCGCTGCGTTGTGGCAAGGTTTTGGTCTGTCCTATAGCAGAAACCGTATTACCAAAGCGGAAACGGTAATAATATTTAGTCCCTGCCTGTAAACGATCTGCGTCCACTTTAACAGTAAAATCTTGCGCTGCGCTGGTTTGTACTTTGCCAGTATTTACCAATTTCTTAAACGCCTCATCGCTGGCAATTTCCCAAACCACTTCAATGCATGCTGCCATGTCACTTGGCGTTACACGTGTCCATAAAATGATACGATCATGCAGCGGATCACCACTGGCGACACCATGCAAAAACTGCACCTTTAATGCATTTTCTGCTGTATTTTCATTGTCATCACCACATGCAGTTAATGCGACTGGCAATGACAACGCCCCAAAACCAGCCAAACTTTTTTGAATCAGCTCTCGGCGAGTTAAGCGAATGTTCATGAATATTCCTTTTATTTTTCTTGAGCGCTCAACATAGAAATTTATGATTTCGCTTTGATCTCAAATTCATGAAATATTGATGACAAACAGCAGAAATATACTGCAAACCGAACTTTTTTCAAGCTAATAAGTTGAATTGATTGAAAAGAAAGCAATTGTAAATAAATTTACTTGCCAAGATTTATTTCGTCCTCTATTATTGCGCACATGCCCGAGTGGTGAAATCGGTAGACACAGGGGATTTAAAATCCCCCGCCCTCAAAGCGTGCCAGTTCGAGTCTGGCCTCGGGCACCATTTTTATGAATCAAATCATTCAAATGGTGCAAATAAAGAACTCCAGCATTAAGCTGGTTTTTTTATGCCTAAAAAATATAATATTGAAAACGATAACACTTATGTGCCGATGATTTGAAATGTCTCTACAACGCTTTATCTTCTCTTTCAAATGGGTGATCTGTTTATGCTGCTTGCTCAGTTTTGCAAGCCATGCACAAAATCCCAGCCTTGAGTCAGCAACCGAATCCGTAAACCCAATTGAAACTGATGCAGAATTTTATGATGTTTTTGCAGGAACATTGCAATATAAAAATCAAGAATTACAATTACGTCGTTGCAGCTTAGGCAACAATTTATATTTATTAAATTTCCAAAATCCTGAAGAAGAAAAGCAACTCAAAACTTTGCTGCAACAAAATACAAAGTTTTGGGTCAATTTAATTGCACAGCCGAATGAACATAATGGGCTATATACGTTGAATGTTCGGGAAACTGCAGAACTACATACACAGCAAAGTTGCCATTTGGATGATGTTTTAGATGATTTATTGAATCACCCATAAATTAAAGCTGAAAGAGAGTGACCTATCACCACTCTCTCGTTGCAATCAACTCTTCCATTTCAATCTCGAAATAGCCTTGATCTTGCAGCACCATCATCATCGCCTCAGCAATATAATCTGCTGCGGTATCGTCCAAATCTGAATCCAGATCTTCAAATTGTGGTTTCATTTTATTGATGGCTTGCACGGTCTGATCAGCAAAATGATAAATATCCGTTTCAGATAAATTGGATTTAGACACGTGTTTTGCAAACTGTTGAATCAGTTGTTTTAACTCAGCAACTAAAATATCAGGATAAAATTCATCATCAAACATCGGGAGAAGTAAATCTGCAAACATACAGGCACTCAAAAATACAGAGATTCAAGCGTGCCTATATAGCATAAGCAGGGCTTTAATTCTAGCTTCGCCCCAAATCTATAAACAGCGATTAATTTGCTAACAGCATTGCTTGCCAGACTTTAATGGCATCAGACATAGCCTTAACATCATGCGCACGCACCATACAAGCACCTTGCTGAATACTGAGTAAATGTGCCGCTACAGAACCAACTGCACGCTGTGTTGGCTCTGCCCCACCCAAAGCTTCACCAATAAAGCGTTTACGAGACAATGCCGATAAAATTGGATACCCCATACCATTCAGTTGATACAACTCATTTAACAATTTCAAGTTCTGTTGTGCATTTTTAGCAAAACCAAAACCCGGATCAATCATGATATTTTCAGGCTTGACCCCTTCCGCCAAAGCATCAGCGACACGTTGCTGCAATTCTGCAATCACATCTGCTGTGACATCATCATATTGATCTAAATTGTTCATGGTAGTCGGTTCACCACGCATGTGCATAATAATCACGGGAATATTTAACTCAGCGGCTGTGTGCAACGCATTGGGGCGGGTCAGCGCACGTACATCATTCCAGATATGCGCCCCTGCAGCTACGGCAGCACGAATCACTTCGGGCTGTGACGTATCAATCGAAAGTACCACATCATAAGCAGATAAGGCTTCTACCACAGGAACCACACGACGAATTTCTTCTTCTACACTCACAGGACTAGCTCCTGGACGTGTTGATTCGCCGCCAATATCAATCACGGTTGCACCTTCTGCCATCATTTCCAAAGCACGCGCCACAGCAGCATCTTTTTCATTATGTCGCCCACCATCACTAAACGAGTCTGGTGTCACATTTAGAATTCCCATCACATGCGGCTGAGATAAATCTAAACGCAAACGTCCACATTGCAATACGCGCTTGGGTAATGGCATCAGCTGCATGCTGGTCTTCCTTTCAATTTGAAAAGCTTATTTTAACAAGGGTAATTTTAAAGATGTTGAATTCTTTTCAGTGCGCTTCAACATTACCAATATTCCTGTTGCAACGGCGCATAAACCACACGAATAAAAAAAGAGCCTTTATACAAAGACTCTTTTTAACATTATGTGAACTGATTAGCTCGCTGGTAATGGTGGCGGTGTGCTTGGACCATCGGTTGGTGTTACATCAATCACAGGATTGTCTGCAATATACACCTTCGGTGGCTGTGGCTCACGACCTTCCATAATGTCACGGATTTGGTCACGATCAATGGTTTCCCATTCCAACAATGCTTTTACCATTGCGTGGGCAATGTCTTGGTTATTTTCCAAAATATCGCGGGCAACTTTATATTGCTCATCAATAATACGACGAACTTCAGCATCCACTTGTTGCTGGGTGGCTTCAGAAATGGTACGGCTGCCTAAACTACCCATGAATGATTGTTGTGTATCGTCTTCATAGACCATTACGCCTAACTTGTCAGACATACCGTATTTGGTCACCATCGCACGTGCTAATTTAGTCGCACGCTCAAAGTCATTCGATGCACCTGTCGACATTTGATTAATAAAGACTTCTTCTGCAATACGACCACCAAACAAGATAGACAAGTCGTTCAGCATTTTGTCTTTATAATGGCTAGTTTGGTCATGTTCAGGCAATTGCCATGTCACACCCAATGCCCAGCCACGCGGCATAATCGTTACTTTATGCACAGGGTCTGTACCCGGCAGCATTTCAGCAACAATCGCATGACCTGCTTCATGATAAGCCGTTGCACGACGTTCTTCTTCACGCAGCACCATCGACTTACGTTCAGGGCCCATATACAACTTATCTTTAGCATCTTCAAAGTCGTGCATATCCACCGTATTTTTATTACGACGGGCAGCAAACAATGCAGCTTCATTCACAAGGTTCGCCAATTGCGCACCAGAGAAGCCTGGTGTACCACGTGCCAAGACTTTGACATCTACACCTGTAACTGAAGGCAGTTTTTTCAAGTGAACATTCAGAATTTGCTCACGACCTTTAATGTCTGGCAAGCCAACCATTACTTGACGGTCAAAACGACCTGGACGCAATAAAGCTTTATCCAGTACATCGGCACGGTTTGTCGCAGCGATAACAATAATGCCTTCATTGCCTTCAAAACCATCCATTTCAACAAGCATTTGGTTAAGTGTTTGCTCACGTTCATCGTGACCACCACCTGTACCTGAACCACGGTGACGACCTACCGCATCAATCTCATCAATAAAGATGATACATGGTGCATGGCGTTTAGCTTGCTCAAACATATCACGAACACGAGAAGCACCTACACCCACGAACATTTCAACGAAGTCAGAACCAGAAATGCTGAAGAATGGAACTTTGGCTTCGCCTGCAATGGCTTTGGCCAATAAGGTTTTACCTGTACCCGGTGGACCTACCATCAACACACCTTTAGGAATAGTTGCACCTAAACGCTTGAATTTAGCAGGGTCTTTTAAGAAATCTACAATTTCAACCACTTCTTGTTTTGCTTCGTCACAACCTGCTACATCGGCAAATGTGACTTTAATTTGGTCTTCAGACAACATTTTGGCTTTAGATTTACCAAAGCTCATCGGGCCGTTTTTACCACCTGCACCGCCACCCATGTTGCGCATAAAGAACATGAATAACAAAATGATTAAAAGTACAGGGAAACTTGCGATCAATAGTTGCATTAACAAACCTTGACGTTGAGGTGCAGTACCTTCAACAACAACGTTGTTTTTAATCAGATTCGGCATCAGTTCAGGGTCTTGAACTGCTGGACGAATGCTTTCAAAGGACGAGCCGTTGACTTTTTCGCCACTAATTCTTTCGCCATCAATTGTGACTTGCTTAATTTGACCAGCATTCACCGCTGTAACGAACTCTGAATAGTTCATTGCAGTTGGCTTTTCACTGTTATTGATGTTGCTGAAAATTAGAATCAGCACACCAAGTATAATCAGCCACAATACGGCATTCTTGAAGAGATCGCTCAAAGCTTTATTCCCATATCAATCTAATTTGATCATGCCCGTTACTGGGTGACCTTTCATTCAAAAAGCTGAAGATCAGCTAGACAATTCATTAAAAACGTACAAAATGCACAATTTTTAACGGCTTGGCAAGTAAACTTTATTTAGACGCTTTTTTACGTCCTTGTCCAATAAGGAATACTTCTTTGGAACGCGCCCGTGAAGCAGCGGGTTTTGCTGTCTTTAGAACATCAAAACTGTCCACGACCTGTTTACGAAATTCGTCAAACCCCGAACCTTGGAACACTTTGACCACAAACTGGCCATTGGGTCCCAATACACGGTTGGCAAAATCGAGCGCCAACTCGCATAAGTAAATTTGACGCGGTTGATCTACAGCTTTATTACCTGATGTATTGGGGGCCATATCGGAAATTACAACGTCTACCGTGCGTCCGTTTAAAATATTTAACAATTTTTCGAACACTTCTTCTTCGCGGAAGTCACCTTGTAAAAAGGTCACATCTGGTAATGCGTCCATTTCCAAAATATCGGAAGCGATCACCAAACCTTTGTCGCCGACAAGTTTCCCTGCGATTTGCGACCAACTGCCTGGTGCTGCTCCCAAGTCCACCACCGTCATGCCCGGTTTGATCAGTTTATATTTTTCTTGAATCTCAAGTAGTTTGTATGCAGCACGTGCACGATACCCTTCTTTTTGCGCTCTTTTCACAAAGGGATCATCTAGGTGCTCTCTCATCCACGCACGACTACTTTTGGATAACTTTTGGTTGGTAATGCGTGTTGCCATAACTCTCTTAGTAACGAATAGCCATCTAAATTGCGATTGTACGTGAAAATTAGCAAGCTTGCAGTAGACATCTGTATCTAAATGCCAATAACTAACAAGTTTTTTCTATTAAATCCATCGCTTATTTCTGTACTGTGGCATAAAAAACCTCTCTCATCACTAATGGATAAACCTAAGCAAATGTTCAATTTTGATATTTTTGTACTGCTGCAAGATCGCGGATTATTTGCATAGAATTTACAGCGTTTCAAATTGGCTTTTGTTATACTAAGCCGTTTTTAAAATTAGGTTATCTTTATGGCGGCTCTCTCTATTCAGGAACGCAAGCGTTTACGTCAAATTGGTCATGCACTTAACCCTGTAGTGATGGTTGGCGGTCAAGGTTTGACTGAAAATGTAATTGAAGAAACCAACCGTGCTTTAAACGATCACGAATTGATTAAAGTTAAAATTGGTGGTGAAGACCGTGAAGTACGTGCAGCTGTAATTACTGAAATTGCTGCAGCAACAGGTTCTGAAGTGGTACAAACAATTGGTAAAATTGCTTTACTTTATAAAAAAGCAGCAAAACAAAATGCCAAGTTGTCAAATTTAGTTCGTCACGCTCATTTGTCTAACTAAGCTTATATGGCAAGTTACGAACTCAGCGCCTTTGATCGTCAGTTTCAAGCGATTTCTTTGGTCGGTGCAATTGAACAACAAAGTCCGTTTAGCTTAAATGTAGGTTATTGGCTGCGTGATCCGAATCAATGGGTCGAATGGCCTGCATTGGTGGCTTCACATCCGCGTCAGGACTTTTTGTGGGAACAGACCTGCTTTGAAATTTTCATTGGCGTTCAGGGCGAAGATTTTTATCGTGAAATCAATCTCTCCCCTTCTCAAGCTTGGCAAGCCTATGCCTTTGAAGAATATCGTTATCCTGAGCAAATGCCACCTGTGGCCGCTTATGATATTGAGTTGAATCAGCTAAAACGTACGCATTACGGTTTAAATGTCAGTTTGGATTTAACCGAATTTATGCTGAAACATAAACTGAAATGGACAGATTTGTTTATTGGGCTGACGGCTGTGCTCAAAACCAGTCAAGGCGAGCAATTTTATGCCATGCAACACAGCAGCCCTGCCGCCGATTTTCACAATAAGCGCGATTGGCTACATCAGTTCTAACTGTGATTAATAGTAGTTTAGATTGAAACAACTAGTTTTTGGTTTGAGCAAGAAATTTAAATAAAAAAGTGAGGCGCATGACCTCACTTTTTTTTATGGCTGAATCAGCAACAGATTAAACTGGATTATGCTTGATCAGTTTCATCATTAGTTTCAGTTTTTGATGGATTTACTTTTTTCCACGCTTCTAGTGTGTGCTCTTTAGAACGCTTAAAAGTTTCAGCCAATTGATCTTTGTGTTTTACTGAAATGCTGCTGACATCTTCTTTCAACTCTTTACCAAGTTTAGAAAGATCTTCAATAATTGCGCTAAATTCAGTTTTTACAAAGTCTTTTAATTCGCCTAAATCTTTAGGTGAACTACCAAATTGTGCTTTTAAAGCTTCAATTTTTTGCAACACATCTTGTTTTAACTGACCCAATTGCTCTTGCACGCTGGCATTGAGTTGTTTTGCTTCGGCTTGAAGTTTTTCTTGCGTTTCCGCAACTACATCAAGCACCTGCTCTTTGGCATCATGCGTTACTTTTTCAAGCCTTTCAGCGCCTTCACTTACTGCTTTGATTGCACTGTTTTGTGGTTCAGTGGCTGATTTATCTTGTTCAGTCATTCGCTTTTACCCAAGGTCGTTGTTGTTTATAAATTAAGCATAAGGCAATTTAGACTCAAATGGGTTTTGGATTGTCTAACAATCGTAGATTGCTTACATTTGGACTACACGCTAAAACATAAACCTAGCAAAAAAAGCAAGTCTTTTATCTTACATATTCGTTAGATTCACAATGGACTTTTGGCGAGTTCATGCGTATAATGCAATGTTAAGTTCAAGCGAGCAGACATAGGAGGGTAGGTTTAAATATTGACCTTCCTTTTTTTTCGTCTACTCGCTTTTTTACAGCCCTATTTTTGTGGTTTTAGTTCAGGAGCTTTGGTTTGAGCACCCCCGCCATTTTAGCCCTCGCCGACGGTACAATCTTTAAAGGTACGTCTATCGGTGCAACGGGAAGCACGACTGGTGAAGTCGTTTTTAACACTGCCATGACTGGCTATCAAGAAATTTTGACCGACCCGAGTTATGCACAACAACTTGTGACTTTAACTTACCCACATATTGGGAACACTGGTTGCAATGATGAAGATGTTGAGTCAGGTCGAATTCATAAAGTATGGGCAAACGGTTTAATTATCCGTGATTTGCCTTTATTACACAGTAACTTCCGTTCTACTCAATCTTTAGGCGAATACTTACAACAACACAATGTTGTTGCAATTGCCGATATTGATACCCGTAAATTGACCCGTATTTTACGTTCCAAAGGTGCGCAAAACGGTTGTATTCTTGCTGGTGAAAATATCACTGAAGAAGAAGCAATTGCAAAAGCACGTGCATTTGGCGGCTTAAACGGCTTAGATCTTGCAAAAGTATGCTGCGACCCTGAAGGTTTTGAATGGACTGAAGGTTCATGGGAACTTGGCAAAGGCTTTACTCAACCTGAACTTAAATATCATGTGGTTGCATACGATTACGGTGTCAAAACCAACATCCTGCGTATGCTCGCAGACCGCGGTTGCAAATTAACCGTTGTTCCTGCACAAACCCCTGCTGAAAAAGTCCTTGCGTTAAACCCAGATGGCATTTTCTTGTCAAATGGCCCTGGCGATCCTGCTGCATGTGACTACGCAATTGAAGCTGTAAAAACAATTGTAGAAACCACGAATACTCCTGTATTTGGTATCTGTTTAGGTCACCAAATTCTTGCACTTGCATCAGGTGCAAAAACAATGAAAATGCCGCACGGTCACCACGGCGCAAACCATCCTGTACAGAACTTAGAAACTGGTACAGTGATGATTACTTCTCAGAACCACGGCTTCGCGGTAGATGAAAGCACCTTACCAAGCAATGTATGTTCAACGCATCGTTCATTGTTCGATGGCACAAACCAAGGTATTCATCGTACAGACAAGCCTGCATTTAGCTTCCAAGGTCACCCAGAAGCAAGTTCAGGTCCACATGACTGCGCACTCTTGTTCGATCATTTCATCGAACTTATTGAAGCCGCTAAGAAGTAATTAAGGAGCGAAATAATGCCTAAACGTACGGATATTAAAAGCATCTTAATTATTGGTGCTGGTCCTATTGTTATTGGTCAGGCTTGTGAGTTTGACTATTCTGGTGCTCAAGCATGTAAAGCGCTGCGTGAAGAAGGTTACCGCGTTATTTTGGTAAACTCGAACCCTGCGACCATCATGACTGACCCTGCAATGGCAGATGCAACTTATATCGAGCCAATCACTTGGCAGACTGTTGCAGCAATCATTGAAAAAGAACGTCCAGATGCAGTACTTCCGACCATGGGTGGTCAAACTGCATTGAACTGTGCGCTTGCATTAGATGCCAACGGTATTTTAGCCAAATACAATGTTGAATTAATTGGTGCAACCAAAGACGCGATTGAAAAAGCCGAAGACCGTAAATTGTTTGATGAAGCAATGCGCAAAATTGGTCTTGAGTGTCCAAAAGCAGCAATTGCTGAATCTATGGAAGAAGCACTTGAGATTCAATCTCGCTTTGGCTTCCCTGTGATTATTCGTCCATCATTCACCATGGGTGGTTCTGGTGGCGGTATCGCATATAACAAAGAAGAATTCCTTGAAATCTGTGAACGCGGTTTCGATCTTTCTCCAACCAAACAATTATTGATTGATGAATCACTTATTGGTTGGAAAGAATATGAGATGGAAGTTGTACGTGATAAAAACGACAACTGTATCATCGTATGTTCAATCGAAAACTTTGACCCAATGGGCGTGCACACTGGTGACTCAATCACCGTTGCTCCTGCGCAAACTTTGACGGACAAAGAATACCAATTGATGCGTAATGCATCTTTAGCGGTACTTCGTGAAATTGGTGTAGAAACAGGTGGTTCTAACGTTCAGTTCGGTATTTGCCCGAATACTGGTCGTATGGTTGTGATTGAGATGAACCCACGTGTATCTCGTTCATCTGCACTTGCATCTAAAGCCACTGGTTTCCCAATTGCAAAAGTTGCAGCGAAATTGGCTGTGGGTTATACCCTTGATGAACTGAAAAATGACATCACAGGCGGTACCACTCCTGCGGCATTTGAACCATCAATTGACTACGTTGTCACTAAAGTTCCACGTTTCAACTTTGAAAAGTTCCCGCAAGCAGACGCGACTTTAACCACACAGATGAAATCTGTAGGTGAAGTCATGGCAATTGGCCGTAATTTCCAAGAGTCTGTAAATAAAGCGCTTCGTGGTTTAGAAACTGGTGCGTGTGGTTTTGACGAACAAATTGAAGTGGGTGCTGAAGGCGCACGCGACAAAATTTTAGTTGAATTAAAAGTTCCAGGCCCTGAGCGTATTTGGTACGTGGCTGACGCATTCCGTCATGGCTTTAGCTTGGACGAAGTTTTTGAAGCGACCAAAATTGACCGTTGGTTCTTAATTCAAATTCAAGACATCGTGAACACTGAAAATGAAATCAAAACTTTAGGTTTTGGTGATCTAAACGCTGACAACATCCGTTCGTTCAAACGTAAAGGTTTATCTGACCTACGTATTGCGAACTTGATGGGAATTTCACAAAAGCAATTCCGTAAACACCGTTGGAACTTGGGCGTAACCCCAGTTTATAAACGTGTAGATACCTGTGCTGCAGAGTTTGAATCTGACACAGCATATATGTATTCAACTTACGATGAAGAGTGTGAGTCGAATCCTTCAGCGAAAGACAAGATCATGGTGATTGGCGGTGGTCCAAACCGTATCGGTCAAGGTATCGAATTCGATTACTGCTGTGTACACGCTGCGCTTGCAATGCGTGAAGATGGTTTTGAGACCATCATGGTGAACTGTAACCCTGAAACAGTATCTACCGATTACGACACTTCAGACCGTTTGTACTTTGAACCAATTACTTTGGAAGATGTACTTGAAATCGTACGTACTGAAAAGCCAAAAGGCATTATCGTACAGTACGGTGGTCAAACTCCATTGAAATTGGCACGCGCTTTAGAAGAGGCAGGTGCGCCAATTATTGGTACATCACCAGATGCAATTGACCGTGCAGAAGACCGTGAGCGTTTCCAGCAAATGATTCAACGTCTGCAATTGCGTCAGCCTAACAACAGCATTGTAAAATCTGCTGAAGAAGGTATCGCAGAAGCAGCGAAAGTGGGTTACCCGCTCGTTGTTCGTCCATCTTATGTATTGGGTGGTCGTGCAATGGAAATCGTGTATAACGAAGAAGAATTGAAACGCTACTTGCGTGATGCAGTTCAAGCATCTAACGATGCACCTGTACTGTTAGACCGTTTCTTGGATGATGCGATTGAAGTTGACGTAGACTGCGTATCTGACGGTAAAGATGTGGTGATTGGCGGTATTATGCAGCACATCGAACAAGCGGGTATTCACTCTGGTGACTCAGCATGTTCTATTCCACCTTACTCATTGTCAGATGAAGTACAGGACGAAATGCGTCGTCAAACTGTTGCAATGGCAAAAGAGTTGGGCGTTATTGGTCTAATGAACGTACAGTTTGCAGTGAAAGGCAATGACGTTTATATCTTGGAAGTGAACCCACGTGCATCACGTACTGTTCCGTTCGTTTCTAAGTGTATTGGCGAATCATTGGCTAAAGTTGCAGCACGTTGTATGGCAGGTCAATCTTTAGAAGCACAAGGCTTTACTAAAGAAATTATTCCGCAACACTTCTCTGTGAAAGAAGCTGTGTTCCCATTCAACAAGTTCCCTGGTGTAGACCCTGTGCTTGGGCCTGAGATGAAATCTACAGGTGAAGTGATGGGTGTGGGCAAAACTTTTGGTGAAGCATTCTATAAAGCTGTGTTAGGCTCGAATGATCGCTTACCAGGAATCCCAACTGAAGGCGAAGTGAAACATGCATTTTTATCTGTACGTGAGTCAGATAAACCGCATGTGGCGCGTATTGCAAAACAATTGGCTGATTTTGGCTTCAAACTTGTTGCAACGGGTGGTACGCATAAAGTCATCACCGATGCAGGTATTGAGTGTGAACGTGTGAATAAAGTGACTGAAGGTCGCCCACACATTGTAGACCGCTTGAAAAATGGTGAGATTCACCTCATCATCAATACTTCTGAAGGCAAACAAGCTCAGCAGGATTCATTCTCAATCCGTCGTTCTGCATTGCAAGGTAAAGTGTATTACACCACGACCTTGAATGGCGCAGATGCTGTATGCCAAGCCTTAGCGATTAAATTACCAATGGATGTATATCGCCTGCAAGATCTTACTGTAGGTTAATACATTTCAATAAAGTCCCGTCACCTTTCGGGTGGCGGGCTTTTTTCATTTATAGACTTCAATATTTTTAAAGAGGGACAACATGCAACGTTATCCTATGACGCCTGAAGGTAAACACGCTTTAGAGCAAGAATTACAACAACTTAAATCGGTTGAACGTCCACGTATTACTGCAGCGATTGCAGAAGCGCGTGAACATGGCGATTTAAAAGAAAATGCTGAATACCATGCCGCACGTGAACAGCAAGGTTTCTGCGAAGGTCGTATCCAAGACATCGAAGGTAAATTAGGCGCTTGCCAAGTAATTGATGTTAAAGAATTGGAACAAAACGGACGTGTGGTTTTTGGTGTGACTGTGACCATTGAAAACCTAGACACCGAAGAGCAAAAAACCTACAAAATTGTAGGTGATGATGAAGCTGATTTTAAAATCAATAAAATTTCAGTGAATTCGCCTATTGCACGCGGTTTGTTGGGCAAAAATGAAGGCGATGAAGCCAAAATTGTCACTCCGCAAGGCGAAGTGGAATATGAAATTGTGAATGTAGAATATCTTTAAGTTTTAATAAAGATGACTACACGCGATGCCCCTCTTTGAGGGGTTTTTTATTGCCTATAAATCATACAGCCGAGCTTATAGATTATACTGCGATAAAAATAGAGGATAATAAGATGGAAAATCGCATCATTCATGCATTTGTTTATGCGCTTTCTGGGGCTGTGTTAGGACTGATTTTAATTCCAGTCTGGGGACTCTTTATCAATACACAAACCAGTCCTGTCAGTATCGTATTGGCATCATCACTCTTTTTTGCTATTTGGGGATTCTTATTTCCAAACAGTGTTAAAAATGTTTTTATGTATTTGTGGAATTTTTTAAGATAGATACTTTAAGCTTTCAAATCACTAAAGTGTAGTGGTCAACTAATATTTTGAACATTCCCTCTCCTTCTAGGAAAGGGCTAGGGAGAGGTTCAAAATTTCAGATATAATCCCCTCATCTCTCCACACGAAAAAACCATGTCCGAAACGCTGATTAATTCCCCTGTTAAACACTGGTGCGAATTTGAGTTCATCTCCAAAACTGTGAAAAACCCCAACATCCACATCAAAGGCAATTACTCTTATTATTCAGCCTATTGGGATCAGGGTTTTGAACGTTGTGTGGTGCGTTATTTACATGACAAACCTGCAACAGCAGACAAGCCAATTGATCAATTACATATTGGCAATTTTGTCTGTTTTGGTGCGGAATGCGTGATTATGATGGGTGGCAATCAATTGCATCGCAGTGACTGGGTTTCGGCTTTTCCGTTTGATACTCGCAGTTTTGTTGCGGCAGGTGATACCACAATTGGCGATGGCTGCTGGATTGGCAGTCGCGCCATGATTATGCAAGGTGTTGAACTAGGCGAAGGTGCAATTGTGGCGACAGGTGCAGTGGTTACGCAAGATGTACCGCCTTACGCTATTGTGGCAGGTGTGCCTGCCAAAGTAATTAAATACCGCTTTAGTGAAACAGAGATTGCTCAACTTTTGGCGCTAAAACTGTATGATTTTGATGAAAAATATTTACTGCAAATCCGCGAACAATTGCAGAGTAATGATGTCAATCAACTGATCGATTTTTTGACAAACACGCAAACAAAAAATGACTAAAACTTTAGTTGAATTGAAAGCACAGCTTCATAATTTCATGCTAAATTAAGGTGAAATAAGGACTTACAGCACTCAATTATCTTTATGAAATTACTGGGTTTTATTCTATATGAATTCAGCGTAAGATAAGACAGGACTCAGAGCGAATATTTTATTAAAGTATTGAAATTACAATAAGGAGAAACACTCATGGCTTACCAAAACATCCTCGTACCAGTGGACGGTTCTGAAACTTCTTTTGCCGCTGTTGCAAAAGCTGCTGAACTTGCAAAAGCATTTGGTAGTAAAATCACTGTGGTACAAGTACTTACACTTGACCCGTATATTGCTGCAGAATACATCACTGCAAACCAAACCAATGACTTGATTGAACGCGCTCGCGCTTCTATCGTAAAAACTTTAGAAGAAGCAAAGCAAAAATTCACTGAACAAGGTGTTGAAGCTGAAACTAAACTACTTGAAGGTCAAGTAATTGCACGCGAAATTACCAATGCTGCAAAAGACTTAAATGCTGACCTTATCGTGATTGGTTCACATGGTCGTACTGGCTTGAAAAAATTATTCTTAGGTAGTGTTGCGCAAAGCATCCTAAGCGAAGGCACTACACCTGTACTAGTTGTACGTCAATAAGATTGCGTGTTCCTCATTTCTACGGAAGTGAGGAACTCTCTTCTCTCATTCTGATCTCACTGTTTGTCTGAAATTTTATTTGCAGCATTGCATTCAGCAAATTTTCTCAGTATCACCATATCTCAATATTAAACGCTCGATTTAGCAGCTCAGTTTAATTCTGCCATTGGTATTGTTTTAAATTCACCTTCTCTGCAATTACCACAATCCCTTCTTCCTGTAATTTTAAAGTTTGTATATTTTCTCCTTGGGCGTTTAGTTTGCTTAGGCTAATTTTTCCTTGCGCATTAATCACCCGATGCCACGGCACAGTATGTTCTGCCGATAAATGCCTGAGGACATAACCGACCAAACGTGCATGTTTGGGCAGACCCGCTAGGCGTGCCACTTGCCCATAGGTCGCAACCTGACCTGCTGGAATCAAACACACCACGTTCAAAATCATGTGTGCTAATTCATCACTCGGTTTACGGCTTAACGTTGTTTGCATCTATCCACTCGCATTCATTTAGCCTATAAAAAAGGAGCGACTGGCAGCACTCCTTTTGTTTATAAAACTTGATTTTTAAGTCAGTTAAATTGCGGCATTGAATGTATCACAATCACTGATCAAGCCTGATTTTAAGCCAGTCTGGAACCATTGTACGCGCTGTGCACTAGTACCATGCGTAAAGCTATCAGGCACGACTTGCCCACGTGCACGTTTTTGTAAATAGTCATCGCCAATTTTATGTGCCGCATCCATTGCTTCTTCAATATCACCTTGTTCGAGGAATTGAGTACGTTGATGGTTATGATGCGCCCACACTCCCGATAAACAGTCCGCTTGTAATTCCTGACGTACCGAAAGCTGATTACCCTGTACTTCGCTGACTTGCTGACGTGCTTTATGCACTTGTTCTGAAATCCCTAAAATGGTCTGAATATGATGCCCAACTTCATGCGCCACCACATAGGCTTGAGCAAAATCGCCCGCCTGATCATTTCGGCTTAATTCAGTCTGATTTTGTTCACCACCAATGCCCATTTGCTGACGCATGGCTTGGAAGAATGAAGTATCAATATATACTTTTTGATCGGCAGGACAATAAAATGGCCCCATTGCCGATTGTGCCGTACCACAGCCAGAATTGACCACACCTGTAAATAACACCAGTTTAGGTGGTATATATTGGCTATTTAACTGCTGCTGAAACACTTGTGACCACGTATCTTCTGTATCGGCCAAAACAGTGCCCACAAACTCCATCGCCTCTTGTTGTTCAGGAGTTGGATTATCTAAACCTTTAGTTTCAGCACTTTGCGCATGTGAGGTGACTTGCTTGGTCGCTTGATAAGCCGATTGCGGATCGATGCCAAAGAACTTCCATGCAACAAAGGCCACCACTAAGCCCAAAATACTGATACCGCCCGCTTTTGCTCCACCGCCACCACGGCGGTCTTCTACATTCGTGCTAACTCGACGATCTTTCCAACGCATTATTCTTATCCTTCTCTTAAACTCTGATAATAGATTAAGCCGATTTAGACTTTGACCACACTTTTTGAACAAGTGCGACCACAATCACCACCAAGATGCCTGCCAAAATACCCACGACAAGGTTCATCAACATTGGCGTGACTGAACCTACAATACTGCCCATCGTTGGAATGTCTTGTACATACTCTACCGTATCTTCTGTGAAATGGTGCACAAAAGGAATAGCATGATTGATAATTCCTCCACCAACCAAGAACATCGCTGCAGTACCCACCACAGATAAAGTCTTCATTAAAATTGGAGCAAATGCCAGTAAACCACTCCCAATACGTTGTTTAAAATTGGCAGCTTGTTCTGTGAGGTATAAACCAATGTCATCAATTTTGACAATTAACGCAACGAACCCATAGACACCCACCGTCATGGCAATCGCAATTAAACTTAATACTGTCACTTTGGTTAGAAAGCCTGCCGCAGCCACAGTCCCCAAAGAAATCACCACAATTTCCGCCGATAAAATAAAGTCAGTACGCACAGCACCTTTAATTTTTTCGGTTTCATAAGCCGCAAGGTCTTGCTCAGTTTGAATTAGCTCAAGTTGCGCTTCTTTAGCCGTTTGGGCTTTTTTGTGTTGTAAGGTGTGCATGATTTTTTCCACACCTTCATAACTTAAAAATAGACCACCAACCACCAATAAAGGATTGATTAACCACGGCGCAACGACACTAATTAATAACGCGAGCGGTACTAAAATTAGCTTATTGATGAATGAACCTTTAGCCACACGCCATACCACAGGCAACTCACGCTCTGCACGTACACCACTGACTTGCTGCGCATTCAACGCCAAATCATCGCCCAAAACCCCTGCGGTTTTTTTTGCAGCCATTTTGCTCATAACTGCCACATCATCTAAAACTGTTGCAATGTCATCTAATAAAAGTAATAAGCTGCTCGCCATTGCGTTGTTATCCTTATATGATTTTCAAGTTATTTTAAAACTGAATTTATATAGGGTCTGTATTTACTTCATTAATTTTTACAGCAAAATTTTTTACAGCAAATTCTATTCAACTCACTTAAGGAAGTGACATTGAAAATTGTTATGCCTTACAATGTAGCAATTCATCGGTACATAGATGTCGTAGATACGACTTGGAATAAAAAATGAGTAATCAAGATAATCGTCCTGTGATTTTGACAGGCGATCGTCCAACTGGACAACTACATTTAGGTCACTTTGTGGGTTCTTTACGTTCACGTGTAGGTTTACAAGACTCACATCATCAACATCTGTTACTTGCCGATGCTCAAGCCTTAACTGACAATGCCGATAACTTTGAAAAAGTCCGTCGTAATATTATTGAGGTAGCAACCGATTATTTAGCGGTGGGGATTGATCCAACAAAAACCACCATTTGCGTGCAATCTTGCCTGCCTGCATTAAACGAACTCACCATGTTGTATTTAAACTTCGTGACTGTGGCACGTTTGGAGCGTAACCCAACCATTAAATCTGAAATTCAGATGCGTGGTTTTGAGCGTGATATTCCTGCAGGTTTCCTGTGCTACCCTGTAGCTCAAGCAGCCGATATTACTGCATTTAAAGCAACGGTCGTTCCTGTAGGTGAAGACCAAATTCCAATGATTGAACAGACCAATGAAATTGTGCGTCGGGTGAATCGTCAAATTGGTCATGACTTGCTACCTGAATGTCAGGCATTGTTGTCAAATGTCGGACGTTTACCTGGTTTTGATGGTAAAGCGAAAATGTCAAAATCACTGGGCAATACCATTGTGTTAGATGCCACAGACAAAGACATTAAAAAAGCTGTCAATGCAATGTACACCGACCCAAATCACCTGCGTATCGAAGACCCAGGTCAGGTTGAAGGCAACGTAGTATTTACTTATTTAGATGCCTTCGATACCAACAAAGAAGAACTTGAAGAACTGAAAGCGCATTATCGTCGTGGTGGTTTGGGCGATGGTACGGTGAAAAAGCGTTTGGAAGGCATTCTAAAAGAATTGATTGGGCCGATCCGTGAACGTCGTATCGAACTTGCTAAAGATCCTGACTACATTATGGATATTTTGAAAACAGGCACCGACAAATGCCGTGATATTACCCAGCAAACTTTAGATGAAGTGAAAGCTGGCTTGGGTGTATTCCGCTTCTAAGCATTTTGTAGATACAAATATTTTAAAGTCTCTTATTCACATGAATAAGAGACTTTTTATTTGAGTGAAAAATCAACATAAGATGACGTGATTCACAAAAAACACTTATTACTTACGTGATTTAACATCACGTAACCTGAATACTGCGGATTAGTATTTCTTCTCAGTTTAGTATACTTACATGCTTTAGGAGTAATCCTAATTTCATAACATTTCTCCGTTATCGAAGCTGTGAAAGCAGATTCGTTTTCATACGCAATGATCACCCCAATCATTGCGTATTTTTTTTATTTGAATCAGCTGTTTATACAGCTTGTTCAACAATAAAAAATCATTTCCCTAGATGCAAAAACTACTTGAACGGCTTTGTCGCACAAAGATTTCATAACTATATGATTTAAAAGTTTTGATTATTTTTTGATACAAAATTAAATTTATTTAAATCAGATGCTTACATATTTATGCAACAAAGCAATACCAAAGTAAGCATCCGGCTAACACAGCCTTACCAAGCGATCCTATAAGCCTTAATTTAGTTCCCACCTAAAAACAAGTGGGGACTTAATCCATGAACATGGATATATATTCAGCAACACCTCCTGTTGC
>NZ_JAYFSK010000043.1:0-20570 GCF_041464035.1 Acinetobacter sp. AL9
AAGTTGGGTGTATTTCTTCATCGTGTGCTTTCCAATTGCGGGTTGAAAAAGTCTAATGATTCTATGAATACACCTAACTTTTTCAACTAACTACAAATGTGTTGCACTTGAGATTTGAATCTGCGTTGATAATCAACTCGCCTGTTTGAATATTAAAATGCCATGTGCCTATATTGTTAGCCTCTATTACGGCCTTAAGTAAATTCTGACTGTTCCTTATGAGCTCTTCATCCTGTTTCTCTTTTGTAATATCTGTTTCAATTGCAATATAGCCGCTCAAACTACCACTTTCACTAAACAGCGGGTTACAAGCTATTCTCACCCAGTAGGAATTTTGCGCTTTTGAATAATTTACAACATCAACATTAAAGCCGTTCTGTTGAGCAAGCGCATCTCTCATTATTGCAACAGTGGCAGGATCAGTGTCGGGCCCTTGTAATAACTCCCCAGGCTTTTTACCCTGCATTTCTTCAATGCTATATCCTGTAAGAAAGGAGAAGGCTTCATTAATCCATATAACTCGACCTTTGACATCAGTTATTACCACACCATTGGTTGTCTGCCTTGCAACTTCAGAAAGGCGTCTTATTTCTGACTGCGCTTCAACTTGTGCAGAGGTATTACGAATGACCACTAATACTTCATTATCATCAATCTTTTTGTATCGGGCTTCGAACGATTGATTTGACTTTTCAAACGTGTAGTTATGATGAATCACATCGTTGTTACAAAAGGCTTGCTTGAGGCACTCTACGAGTTGATGACCTAGCTCATTGGGTAGTATCTCATGAACGGTACGCCCCAAAATCGCTTGTTGAGGTTTAAGTAAGTCAGGATGCTCTTTGCAAACCAAAAAACGAAAGTTTCGGTCAATAACAAATACCATATCAGGCAGTGTTGCCAGTATTGAGGTTGTTTTTGCCATGCCTTTTAAAAACTGCTCTTGAAGTCGAGCTTGATCTTCTTTGGCAATTTCATACTCAACCATGTCTGCAAATTCGCGCAGTTCTTGCTGCTCTTTTGCTGAAAAGTCTCTGGCCACGGAGTCAATGAGACATAGAGTGCCGATGGGTTGCCCACTTGTCTCTCGCAGCGGTGCACCCGCATAAAAACGAATATGCGGCGCGTGGGTTACTAAAGGATTTGACGAAAAGCGCTCATCTTTTGTTGCATCTGAAACAATTAAAATATCCTCATGCAATATCGCATGGCCACAAAATGAGATATCACGGCCTGTTTCACAAGCGTCAAGACCCACTTTAGATTTAAACCATTGCCGGTCACTATCCACCAAAGAGATAAGGCATATTGGCACTTTAAATACAGACGCTGCTAATCTTGTAATGCGGTCAATGCGCTTCTCTGCTGGCGTATCCAGCAAATTAGTTCGCTGTAATGCAAGTAAACGAGCAGCTTCATCAACAGGGAATTCAGGTGCGTTCAAAACGTTACTCCAATAATTTGCTGCTTAATCGATTATTATCAATTGTACTGCAAGAATACACTGTTAAATGTTTTAGGCTTTCACTTGAAAGATTACCGCTTAAACCGTACTACGGTAACTAAATTTTTTTAGCTTGGTTAGTTATTTTGTCAACTTAATATTTCACAAAAAATTCACTATTAAATACATAATCTTTACTTGGAAGTAAAATGCTGAAATTTATGACTGAAAAAAATTAGCCAATGCTTTCAAGTTAGATTAAGTAAATTGTACCAAATATAAATTTATATAGGTGTATTCTTCAATGGCTATAGAGTTTGTTTCAAAATCAAAACTACCGACTGCATTTGGTGATTTTGAAATTATAGCGTTTCAAGACCAAAGTACTGGTGAAGAACATATCGCTCTTGCCAAAGGCATGGGTACTATTTCTAATCAACCTGTACTCGTTAGAATTCATTCAGAGTGCTTAACAGGTGACGCTTTTGGATCACTCAAATGTGATTGCGGCCCCCAATTACATTCAACCATGAAAATGATTAATGATGCAGGACAAGGTGTGATCTTATACTTGCGCCAAGAAGGTCGCGGCATAGGACTAACCAATAAAATTCGAGCTTACGCCCTTCAAGACCAAGGACATGATACTCTTGACGCCAATTTATTATTAAATTTACCAGCAGATGCTCGTAAATATGATATGTGTACCATTATGCTAGATTATTTAAAAATAAAGAATGTAAAACTCATTACAAATAATCCCCTTAAAATTAAATCTTTAACTGATTTAGGAATTAATGTTGTTGAACGTATTCCTTTAAAAGTTGGTTTAAATATCTTTAACAAAGCTTATCTTGAAACGAAGCAAAAACGCATGTCACATCTATATGATAATAGTGATTTTTAAAAAGCGATCACTTTTAGAAAAAAATTCACGTATAAAGTTCCTTCTCCCTCTCGGGCATAGGTATCTACACATCTTTAGGTACCTAGTGCAATGGTTGCGATTTCATTCAGTTCATCTATTGAATATTCTGAGAGCAGTTGAAGAGTATTTAGTAAAATCGAGAGTCCTGCCAATATGGCAGGCGCACTCTCTATCTTGCCTCTTTTCTGCTGTCTACCTGAAAGCCTAGTCAAAAATGCACGGACTTTCTGATTTTGCTCATCTGTACAACGCTGCACTCTCCACGTCAACACACAAGCCATACAACTGATCAGCAAACGCCTTAAAATCGCTTCTGGGGTAGTCTGAAGCCATGACTCAATATCATGACCTGCTTGCTTGAGAAGTTTGAAATAACATTCGATTGACCAACGCCAGTAATACCAAGTTGTCAATTCCACTGCGGTAATCTCGGTTGATACATTGCTGATCAATGACCATCTTGCAACTGTCTTTTCATTAATATCTTTAACCACCGCAATAATCAGTCTAGCCTCAATTGCAGCACCTTTCTGAGGAGCAACTCTTTGACCTAAAGAATCTTTTTTATTTGATTTTGCAGCACGGGTAAGCCGAACATTGGTTTCTCCAACATAAAGCATATGTTGATTACCCTTGTAAGAAATGGGTTTCACTTGCTGTATTTCGATACGTTCAGCAACTTCTCCAACTTTACATATTTCACCCTGATGCTCAATCCGATTGCCTTCCTTTGCTCGAATAAGCCATTGAAAACCATGACTGCTTAATTCCCTGAGATGAGCAATGGAATCTCCTTCACGATCAATAATATGTACGCAGGTTTTCTCAAGAGGAAACTGTTCAACTTTTTGTATTTGTTCAGAAAGGGAGTCTAAATGAGTTTTACGTTCGGTCTGTTGCTCATTAAATGTCGAATAGCAACCTGAAGCACTAGAAAGGGTTTGAGCTAATGGAGCAACAGGAAGTCCAGAAGCAGCATCAACAAGTAAGCTCGTTTGTAATTCATAGCCTGAGTCGTACTGATGTGTCCTTTGGAGTTTTTGAGTTTTATTACGATGTGTCACATATTGGATTTGTGACCAATCATGAATAACTAAAGCATAACGATGCAGCGATGTCTTAATCTGATCACAAGCAAGTTTTTGAATAGGTTCATTTAATTGTTTAAATGAGATTTTATCATTATTTAAAAACCGCCATACAGCTTGGGTCGTTGCGAAACTATTTTTTTGAGCAGAGGCAATATCTTTGATTGCAGGGGCAAGTGAAGCAAGAGGATTCATATTGAACTGAACAAGGTTGTTGTAACGTTTGACAAGGCGCTGATCTAAGCGAGAGATGTTAAAATTGAAGAGCATGCTCTTCAATTTAACGCAAAACATGGAAATTGTGTAGATACCTATGCCCTCTCGGGAGAAGACTAAGATAAAATACTGTTTTATATTTAATTATGTTTTTAAAGAATACGCAAATACCTATCAAAGAAGCTGGCTTATTATTTATTTTCTCTCAGGATTTGTGAAAAAACTGTGACTTTTTCTAAAGTTGCGTTCATTCCTTTATTAAAAAAAGTGTCTACGAGCGCTGAACCGATAACAATAAGATCTACTTTATTGGCTAAGGCTTTAACATGACTTTCATTTTTGATCCCAAAGCCAATTGCAACTGGGATATTAAAAATAGGCTTGATTTCAGCAATCTTTTTCTCAAGATTAGCCAAATTTAAGTCTCCTCCTGTTAAGCCATTTTCTGCAACATGATATAAAAATCCTGTCGCGCGTGCTGAAATTTGCTCTAACCTTTCAACTGGTGTCGTCGGCGCGGTCATTGCAATTAAATGCATATTTTTTTCATTTAACTGCACCTCAAATTTTTCTCGATATCCATATGAAGCATCTAAAATCAATATTCCATCTATAAGATTTTCTGTTTCGGCGATAAGTTTCTCAAAACCATATTGTATCATCGGATTTAAATAAGTCATGAAAATTATTGGTGTCTGGTCATCATGCAGCCTGATTACTTTTACCAACTCAATGGTCTGTTTTACCGTTTGACCTGCACCTAAAGCCCTAAGATGCGCTGCTTGAATGATTTCCCCATCTGCCACTGGATCAGAAAATGGAATGCCAACTTCAATAATGTCAGCCCCAGCTTGACCTAATTGGCTCAACAGACGACAACTTTCTGCGAAATTAGGATCTCCAGCAGTAAAATAACAGACCAGACCACTTCGATTTTCCAGTTTCAATTGCTCTAATTTTTGATCTAGACGGTTCATGCTGTAGCTCCTGCAAGATATTTTTTGACCGTGTTTAAGTCTTTGTCACCTCTGCCACTTAAATTGACAATAATGATCTGTTCTGGCTGCATTTCTTGAGCAAGTTGAATCGCATACGCAATTGCATGAGAACTCTCAAGCGCAGGAATAATACCCTCCTGTTGGCTTAAAAGCTGAAATGCATTTACGGCTTCTTGATCGGTTATAGCCGTATATGTCACACGTCCTGTTTCAAACAGAATGCCATGCTCAGGACCAATACCAGGATAATCTAAGCCGGCTGATATAGAGTGCCCCTCTAAAATCTGCCCATCTAAATCTTGTAATAAATAGGTTAAATTGCCATGTAGCACACCGACTTGACCTTTGCAAATAGAGGCGGCATGTTCACCAGTATGTGTTCCTTTTCCACCTGCCTCAACGCCAAACATTTTGACATTCAGGTCTTCTAGAAAGGGATGCATCAACCCTAATGCATTTGATCCACCACCAACGCAAGCAACCAAAGCATCCGGCAATTTATTTTCTTTGAGCAGTATTTGGTTTCTGGCTTCTAGACCAATAATTTTCTGAAATTCTCTGACCATCGTCGGATATGGATGAGGGCCTGCACCCGTACCCAACAGGTAATAGGTTGTATCCACATGATGAATCCAGTCACGTAATGCTTCGTTCATGGCATCTTTTAAAGTCGCACGACCCTTTTGAACACTTCTGACTTCAGCACCGAGTAATTTCATGCGCTCAACATTCATTTGTTGGCGCTGAATATCTGTTTCTCCCATAAAAATGGTACATTTCATCTTAAACAGCGCGCAAACCGTTGCTGTTGCAACACCATGTTGCCCAGCACCAGTTTCTGCAATGATTCTGGTTTTCCCCATAAATTTGGCTAATAAGATTTGGCCTACACAATTATTGATCTTATGCGCACCCGTATGGTTCAAATCTTCTCGCTTGAAATATATTCGAGCGCCGCCTGCATAAGCTGTTAGGTTTTTTGCATAAAAAAGAGGACTAGGACGACCAACAAAGTCCGTTAAAATCTGCTGATATTCAGCCCAAAATTCAGGTTTGTGCCGAACATTATTAAAGGCTTGCTCTAATTCTTGAAGTGCTGGCATTAAGCTCTCTGGCATGTAACATCCGCCAAATTTACCAAAAAATCCCAAGTCATCAGGACCATTACCTGTATAAGGAGTTGTCATCTCATATCTCTTTTACTATCAAAACTCGTTCGATCTTAAAATATTTTCATTTTGATGATAATTGATATATTTTGAGCTTATGGTGTTAGAAAATTTTACAACATGAAACGCAGAACATTACCTCCTCTTAATGCTTTAAAAGCTTTCGAAGCTGTCGCCAGAAATAAAAGTTTCAGCTTAGCTGCCGAAGAATTATGTGTCACCCATAGTGCGATTAGCCATCAAATAAAGCAGTTAGAAGAATGGTTGGATAAAAAATTGTTTATTCGACATTCCTCGACCATCTCTCTGACGGCGGATGCCGAAGAATTATCGCTCGTTTGTATGGAGCTTTTTAATCGTTTAGAACAATGCGTCTTTGAGTTAACAAATAAAACTTCAGAAGTAGAAGTTGTCATAGGCGCTTCTCATAGTTTTATGGCAAATTGGCTGATTCCTCGATTAGAAAAGCTCGAAGTCATTTATCCCAATATCCATATCAAATTAATGACATGTAATGACTTAAAATTGTTAGAAAAAGAGAAGGTTGACATATTGATCAATAGCGTCAGTGAGCATCATCTACTTCCCAACTTTTTGAATAAATATCTGTTATTTCCCGATAACATGGGTCCTATTTGTAATCGTGAAATAAATCTTCTTCATTCCGTAAATGATCTTTTAAACTATCCATTACTTCATACCCACTCAAATAAAAGTGCATGGCATACATGGTTTGATCAGTTTCAAATAAGCTTTTGCCCAAAATCCAATGACCGTTATTTTGATAGTCTGAATTTAATGATAGAAGCTGCCGTGTCTGGGTTAGGAATTGCCATAGCACCTCAAATTCTAGTAGAAAAAGAAATGTTAAATGGAAAGATCATTGCCCCTTTTAGTTTTATCTATTGTGACTATAATTTTTATGCAATGGTCAGAAAAAATAATGAAAATCATGATGTTATGAATATCATTAATTGGTTAATGGCCGAAGAAAAAAGTTAAACATTTAATCTTTGATTTGAAAAATTCTATTCAATTGCTCATCTATAACGTCTATTTCACATTCTATTCACGCTGTGCTGCCTAAGGTATAAACATACACTTCATACGGACACTGATGATGAGACTTGTAAAAACACTAATTGCTACAGCCTTATCCTTGCCGCTTCTGTTGTTAGCCGGATGTAAAAGTATTCCCAGTTATTCAGCCGATTACGCCCAATCCAGAAATGGTATTCAGGGGATAGCGCTGGATCAGGCTAAAGCTCAGGATATCGGCCTCCGCTTTACCTCAGCCTTTAATACCTTGGGCACACCTGAATTCGTTGAAAATGCTGGAGCACTGTATGCCGACCAGCTGTTTATTAACGATACGCTATCGCAATTTTCATCCCGTCAAAATCTACTCGAGCACTTTCAAGGCATGAACAAACGGGTCAGCAAGGTCAGCGTCAAGCTGTTAAACGCTTCTTATCATCAGGACTCTGCCTATGTGCACTGGCATATGGCCTATGATTTTAAATTGTTCGGCACGACCCGCAGTATGGACTCTTACGGTATCAGTGAAATCAAGATCAACGAAAACAACAAGATTATTTTCCAGCAGGATTTCTGGGACCCTGCGAATGGCCTGTACCGTTCCCTGCCTTATGTTGGAGGGGTCTACTCATGGCTACTGCCTTTCAAAAAATAGCGATTAGTACAGCGTTAGTGATGGGATGTAGCTTCTGTCCATGGGCACAGGCACAAAGCCTGAATCAATGCGGCAATGGTCCGCTGATGGTGGGTCAAAAACAGGTCGGTATGGCCAGTTATTTTGCCCAAAACTGTAGCCAGTCCTGGGAAAAACAAAATATACAGATGGACTTTTCCTATACACAGAATATTCCGGAATGGGCATTTAAGCGTGCGGCCACACATTTACTGAAACGTAATGTTAAAGACGCAAAAATACATGCTCTATTCAACCCAATCACCGATTTGTATCGTCCGGTCAGATCAGGCGACCTCTACCGTTTAAAATACAACCATGCTACACAGACCCTGAGCTTATCTTTGAACCAGCAAAGTTTAGGGCAGCTTAAACATCCTCTGGCACAACAATATTTTAATATATGGCTGGGTCCCCAGCCATTTAGTGCTAAATTAAAACAGCAATTATTAAATTAGTGTCTGCCGCTATGTCGAAACATTTTATCCTGATGGTTGAAGACCATTATGAACTGGCCTCTACCCTATGCGAGTTTCTGGAAGAACATGGCTTTGTGGTCGATCATGCCCGCAATCTGAGTGCTGCTAGACAATTACTGAAACAGCAACGCTACCATATCTTGCTACTAGACATTAATTTGCCTGATGGTTCTGGTTATGAATTGTGCGAGTGGTTACGCAATGAAGAAGGGTTGGACTTACCTGTCTTGATGCTTACCGCTCGGGATACCTTGGATGATAAACTCAAAGGCTTCAATTCCGGCACGGATGATTATCTGGTCAAGCCCTTTGACTTTAACGAGCTGGTGGTTCGGGTCAAGGCCCTGATCAAACGTTCTCTGGGTGAAGTATCTAGCAGTCGTCTGCAAATTCATGACCTAATTTTGGACCCAGCAACACAGCAGCTAACTCGAGCTGGGCAGAACATTGAATTGCCTCCTATTCAGTTTAAACTTTTGAAGCTACTGATGCGTCACTCTCCTAAAGTACTGACCAAACAGGAAATTATGATGGAGCTTTGGGGTGACGAAGAGCCAGAAAGTGATGCTCTGCGCAGTCATATCTATAATTTACGCAAAATGGTCGATAAACCCTTTGAACAAAAGCTGATTCACACCATATCCGGGATTGGTTTAAAGATTGCTTTCGAAGATGAAGCCTAATTTAGGTACACAACGACAATCAGTCCAGTGGTCATTGCCAGGTCAACATTCTGATGAGTGCCAAGATAATATTGCCTGTCAAACAGCTCCACACGCCAACCTAGCTGTTTGCATAGCTTTTGCACCAATTGCAATCCAATGCCATGCCCTTTGATTTCCAGTTGTAGCTGCTGGCCAGACAGTTCCTGAACCTTAGAATTGTTAGGTAAAGGCATGCCGACCCCATTGTCAGCAATCAGCACTTTATTTTTTTCCAGAATCACATCAATTTCTGTGCCCTGTGAATAGTTCAGCGCATTGCGCAGAATATTACCAAACACCATTTTGGTCATGGATGGGAAAAGTTTACGCGGCTGTTCATCGAGGTCTTTTTGCAGGTCAATCTGCATGCCTTTGTTATGACTGACACTCTCTAGATCCTGCACCAGATTGTCCAGACATTCTGAAAGCATGGTCGGTTCAGCAGTTAAAGTATTGGTGGTATTGCGGGCAATGGCCAGCAAGGTATCGACCAGCAGCTGCATGTCTTCAATGGTGTTATGCAGGCGGGTAAAGGACTTGTTGTCGCCATAGCGTGCCTGACACAGCTGCACATTGCCTTTTAAAATGGTCAGTGGCGTGCGCAGCTCATGGCTAACATCTCCGGTAAATTCACGCTCACGCTGAATAAATTCGCTTAATACCTGATGATATTTTTCCAGCGCCTGCTTGAGGTATTCAGCTTCCAGATTGGAGTCGGTGCGGATGTCCTGAAAAGGCGAAGCCTGATTTTTCTGATGTTCCCAGTCGATATGTTCCAGCGCATTGGCCAACCGGGTAATCGGGGAAAAATAACGTCGGGCCCGACGGTTCCACCACCACAATACGCTATATAGCACAAACAGGCTGACCATCAGCGGTGCCAGACCAAACAGCCAGACCAGCTTGTTGACGTTGCTTTCGCCAAACACCAGCAGCACATGCTGTCCGTCTTTTTCACCATACACGGTCATGCGCTCCTTGCCATCGACAAAATGCCGGTTCACCCCTTGCTCAAGCTGCATGTGGCGAAATTGGACTGGCGGCACATCGCTCCAGCGGTAACCATACAGGTTTTTGGTGTCGGGCAGTTCAGCAGCCGGATTACGTTCCAGCCGCTGCCAGTAGTGTGACATTTCCTGTTCTAGCGCAGTTCTGAGCAGGGAACCCTTGATTACCCAAGCACTACAGCCAATCCCGATCACCACAGACAGGGCAATGAATCCGATTTGCAGCCAGTAATAGCGGTTAAACACCTCACCCAGAGGATGATCGTGTTTGTCCCTGAACAGCTTTAACATTGGTGCATTCCCCGCTGGTCCATCCGATCCGCCATTCAATTATACGGTTTTCTTTTTAAACAGAAAGTGACCGATCACCCACTCGCGTCCATGCTCATAACCGAACAGCTCGGCACAGGCCATAAAGAAAATCCGCCAGCGTTGCCACCAGATTGCGGCATCCGCGCCATAAGTTTTTTCAAACAAGGGCTTTAGCTCGGCCTGTTTAGCATCCATATTTTCTAGCCAAGCATTTGCGGTACGTTCATACTGCGTACCCGCCCATTGCCAGTGCTGCTCTAATTGCAAATGCTGCTGAAAATGTAGAAAAGTCGACGCTGCCGGCATCAGTCCGCCACTAAAGAAATATCTCGACATCCAGTCGAATTCATTTTTCACTTCAAACGGATAATGCAGGAAACGGTGACAGAAAATATGACACCACAATAAGCCATTTGGTTTGAGCCAAATACTGATATTTTCAAATAGTTTTTGATAGTTACGCACGTGCTCAAACATCTCCACTGACACCACACGATCAAAAGAGGCAGGTTCAAGTTGCAACACATTGACATCACAAGTGATCACCGTCAGGTTATCCAGTTTTTTTAAACGGGCTTGTTCCTGAATATACTCGCGCTGCGTTGAAGAATTTGACACGACTGTAATACGGGCCCTTGGATAACGCTCGGCCATATATAGACTTAAAGAACCCCAACCGCAGCCAATTTCCAAAATATCCTGCCCGTCTTTCAGTTGTGCTCGCTGGCAATAGCATGCAAGAGCAGCTTCTTCGGCTTGGTCTAGCGTTGTATCGGCATGTTCAAAGAGACTCGCGCTATATTTCAAACGCTTACCGAGTACTGCCTGAAAAAATGCGGTCGGCAGTTCATAATGCTGTTCATTGGCTTTGTCTGTCTCAATGGCAATTTCGCTGTTTTTCAGCATGGTCAGCACATCCATATAGCGCTGCGCTGCCAATGCGGGGTTAAACCGACCTTCTTGTGCCAAACGTTTTTTGCTTAAAGTACGAATGCCTGCACGAATCACTGGGTCTGGCACCTTGCCATTTTCGATCAGTTCTAAGGTTTTTTTAATCATAAAGTCCATGTATTTACCTACTCTTTGGGTGGCCACGGAATAAACATTGAAGTTCGTCGTTGATAGTCTTTATAGTTGTCGCCACGGTGGGCGAGCGCCTGTTTTTCACTAAAGGGAATACCTGTAAAGTAGTACAAGAATAGCCACATCAGCAGTGGATATATCCATAATTCATAGCATCCTGCTGCCAAACCGAGCACTGGATAGGCAAACCAATGCAGCCATTCAAAAAAATAATTCGGATGGCGCGAATATTTCCACAAGCCCTGATCCATGGTTTTACCTTGATTCTGTGGATCTAGCTTAAAACGGTAAAGTTGCTGATCGGCAGTGCTTTCACCTATCAAAGCCAAGAGCATGATCATACCCGCCCCAATCACAGTGACCAAAGTCCAGTCATTCCATTGCTCGGTCGAGATACTTAACAACTTCAGCATTGGGTAGGAAAACAGTAGCGCCAAACCTGCCTGAAATATAAAAAACACCAGAAAACCAAGATGCTGATAATCCCCCATCGCTCGGCGCATGTTGGCATAACGCGTGTCTTCTTGGGTTTCATTGGCATAGCGCCGTAACAGATGCCAAGTCAGCCGTGAAAACCAGATTCCACTCGCCAGTCCCAGAAATAAGCGAACCAACATCGGTGCACTGTCAATTGCCCAAGCGGCAATAATCACATTGAGGGCAATACTGAAACTCCAAGCGACATCGACCAGCCCTGCTCTGCGGTTATAGGTCACCAGCAGCCAGCTACAGAGCATGATAAAGACATTCAGCATCAGTAAATTCAGCAGCATTTCGTCCCTCCTGTTTTATCTTGGCTTAGTAGGCACTGGCTTCGAACAGCAGATGTACATCACTGATCACGCCTTCGCGGAAGCCACCTTCGCAATAACACAGATAAAAATCCCACATGCGGATAAAACGCTCATCAAAGCCAAGCCCAAGTACCTGATCATGCTGCTGCAAGAAACGCTGACGCCAGCAGTGCAAGGTCTGGGCATAGCTCTGGCCGATATCTTCCAAATGTTTGAGTCGCAGTTTTTGTTCGGAAGCGGTCTGGGTCATGACACTGATACAGGGAATAAAACTGCCCGGGAAAATATAGCGCTTGATAAAGTCCACGGTATTCAGGGCTTTGGCATAGCGTGCATCTTCAATGGTGATGGCCTGAATCAGGGCCAGACCATTCGGCTTGAGGAGCTCGCGGCATTTTCGGAAATAAGTTGGTAAATACTGCTCACCTACGGCCTCGATCATTTCAATCGACACCAGCTTGTCGTATTTGCCTTCCAGTAAGCGGTAATCTTTCAGCTGCACAGTCACACGATGTGACAATCCTGCTGCAGCGACCCGGGCCACGGCTTCATCATACTGTGCTCTGGAAATGGTGATGGTGGTGACCTTGCAGCCATACTGCTGCGCGGCATAAATGGCAAAACCGCCCCAGCCGCTACCAATTTCGACCAAATGATCCATCGGTTTGAGTTGCAGTTTCTGGCAGATCAGCTCTTTTTTATAATCCGAAGCCTGTTCCAGGGTCATGCCCAGCTCTTTAAACACAGCACTTGAATACATCATGCTGTAATCCAGGAACAGCTTGAAAAAGTCATTGCTCAGGTCATAATGCTCGGCAATATTTTTGCGGCTGCCATCAATCGAATTCTTGCGCGATTTATACCAGACCTTTAACAGTAACTGGCTGGCTTTGGCCACAGCATTCTGATTCATCTGGTCCAGCACATCGCGGTTACGTGCCAAAATGCGGATCACATCGACCAGATCTTCACTGCTCCAGTAGCCACGGATAAAACCTTCGGCAGCACCCAGTACACCATTACGGAACAGCAGATCCATCAGACGAACATCATGCACCTGTATCACCGCCTGTAAATCGCTATTTTCCCCGACAGCCCCGTTCCAGACGCCTTTAAAAATCAGCTGACCATGGCGTAATTTCAGCAGGTGGCGCAGTACCACCGGCAGTGTGCTTTGCTCTCCCATGAATAGTGTCTTCATCGCAATGTGTTTCCTTTTTCTTTTTTAGGATGTCGGTAAAATGGAACTTTCTTTTTCCATAAACGAAAGGCGTGCAGATAAATTCCGCTGACCATCCTGAAGGGTTCAAGAACTTTCAGTACAGCATAGCGATGCTGCTGTGAAGGAACCGTGATGGCCTGCAAGGAAAATTTCAGGGTGGCATCGAATTGCAAGATTCCCTGTTCAAACAGCTGCATATAAATCACGTTCTGCCGATCCGAAAAGCTGAAGCGCCAGCGATAATCCAGCCCCATCGGCATGAACGGCGACACATGAAAGGCCTTTTTAAAGTCAAACTGGTGACTCTGGTACGGCGCATATTCGTCTGCATTGTTCCGGCAGTCGTGAATGTAGACCTGTCGTTCATTCCACGGTGTGTTGGTGATTTCACTCAACACAAAGAGCAACTGGTCGGTGGCACCAAAGACCAGATAAAATACTACGGAATTGAAACGGAAACCCAGTGTGCGCGGTAAAGCCAGCACCCGGATAGACGCGGCATGCGGTAATAGATAGTTTTCCCGCTTGATGAGCAAACGTGAGACCTTCTGCCGAATCGAACCATATTCCATGGTCAGAAAATCCCGCTCATCTAGGGTCAAGAAATTCCAGCGGCTGGAAGACCAGAGCCAGGATTTACCGGTAAAGGTCGCGAGCTGATCCGGATCAAACCATAGATAGGTTAGCTGGGTCTCAAAAGCATGGGCTTTGGGCAAATAACGTCGGTGCCGGATTTCGGCAGAGGCAATCGCCAGTGGATACATCTGCATCATGTGCTCCTAGGCGGCCTGTTCGGCCTGTTTCAATAGCTGATCGACTACCCATGATGCGCTACGCGCCCCATCCTCATGAAAGCCCCAGCCCCAGTAAGCACCACAGTATGAAGTGCGGTTTTGGCCGTTGACCTCGACCCAGCGTTGCTGTGCTTCAATCGCCGGGGCATCAAACACTGGATGACGGTAATGTCGTTCTACCCAGACTTTTTTCGGATTCAGGGCAAAATTAGGATTCAGGGTGGCAAAGACTTGGGTTTTGCAGTTCAGGTTCTGCAACTGGTTCATCCAGTAGCTAAAGCCATAATGTGTGCCACTGTGCTGGAATGGCGTCTGTTCAGTGGCCTGAGTCGGCGTGACGTGTACATGCCAGCTGGCCCACTGGCGACGGGATTTGGGCATGATAGAGGTATCGGAATGTACCACCATGCGGTTATCCTGATAGCGGAACTTGCCTAGCACGTCCAGCTCCTGCGCGGTCGGGTCTTTCAGCAGTTCCAGGCTGTCATCGGCGTGGCTGGCGAAAATCACCCAGTCAAAACGCTCGCTACCTTGTTGGGTTTCAATCAGTACATCATTGGCGCTGCGAGACACCTGATGCACAGCAGTTTTACGGAAGGTGATATTGCACTGGGCTTGAATGGCACGAACGTAGCGAGCTGATCCACCCTTGACCGTCAGCCATAAAGGACGGTCTTTGAGCTGCAACATGCGATGATGCTGGAAAAAGCTCACCACAAATTTATAGGGAATCTGTCCGGCCTGTTCCACCGGACAGGACCACAGCGCTCCACACATCGGATAGAGATGTTCATGACGGAAGGCATCGCTATAACCATGGTGATTTAAATACTCATCAATACTGAGCTGTGCATCGACCTGTTCCACATCCAGATCTTTATTGGCCGCATAGAAACGGAACAGATCCGACAACATCGCGCGAAAATCTGCATTAAAAAAGTTTTGAGGTCGGAACAATAACGAGAATTTTTTTGAAGGATTGTACTGTAAGCCACTGACCTGATTATTCACCGAAAAGCCCATGTCACTGCTTTGCGATTGAATCCCAAGTTCTTTTAGCATGGCGCAGAACAGCGGATAGTTATGCTCGTTAAACACAATAAAGCCACTGTCCACCGCAACCTGTTCACCATCGATATTCAGCTGATGGGTATCGGTATGACCACCAAAGTAGTTCTTCTTTTCAAATACTGTGACTTCATGCGCTTTGCTGAGTTTCCAGGCAGCGTACAGACCGGAAATACCTGAACCAATAATTGCAATTTTCATGGCGATTCCTTTGAATGAATAGTCGGAGTGCCGGTCTTGGCAGCTTTTTTCTGTTTTCGAGCCCGGGCAATTTTACTGACATCATAGACCCGTGGCGGAATCGGCTTGAGTCCCCAGACCAGCCCGAACAAAGACATGAGTTTCAGCAGGTAATAGGTCACATCAATCTGCCACCAGTAAAAACCCTGCCGTGTACTGCCGGCATAATAATGGTGATTGTTGTGCCAGCCTTCGCCCAAGGTAATGATTGACAAGAATAAGTTGTTGCGGCTGTGATCTTCAGTGTCAAAATCCCGGCTGCCATAATGATGCGCCAATGAGTTAATACACAAAGTGGCATGGAGCAGCAACACAGTGGAGACCACAAACCCCCAGACCAGCAATTGCAGGCCGGAGGTACCGAGTTGCGGCCAGGTCATAGCCAGCCACTCCCCTAGCGCATAAATCCCGCCCGCGGTCAGCAGCACCACAATTAAACTGAAACGGTCCAGCCAGATCAGTTCCGGATATTTCAGCCAATCTCTAATGACTTCTTTACGCGTGGCAAAGTTATATTCGTTTAAAAACCAGCCAACGTGGCTGTACCAAAAACCATGCGTGGAGGAATGCGGGTCTTGCAAGGTATCGGTATAGCGATGGTGATAACGGTGATGTGCCGCCCACCAGAGCGGGCCACGCTGCGCACTCATGGTACCCATCAACACAAACAGGAACTGTACCGGACGCGAAGTCTGAAAAGTTTTATGTGACAGATAACGATGAAAAAAAGCGGTGATGGAAAACATGCGGATCAGGTAGAACAGCAGCATAAAGCCAATCGCAAACCACGACACTCCCACCCAGAACACGGCGAGACAGGCTAGATGTAATAGAATAAAGGGTAAAATCCTCAGCCACTGAATCTTGCTGTTTTCAGCCGTCAGTGTTTCGGGCGCTGTGGGTGTAGACCAGCTGTCTATCCATCGCATCAGACTTTTCAACATGGACTCATCCTATTTTCAAGCGATTGTCTTTATTCTATTTGATGAGTGTAATCAGTCAGATATGAATTTTATGTGAAATGAAATAAAAAAAGCCGAACTGTGTAGAGAGAGTGGTCAGTTCGGCAAAAGGTTAACAGATTAATGCGACAATTTGATCAGTTTTGTGATGTCATAACCATAATATTTTGCTGTCTCCAGATAAGACTTATAGATGGCTTCATCCAGTTGCGGTTCACGCGATAAAATCCACAGGTATTTGGTACTCGGTCCACCGACCAGTGCCACTTTATATTCCGGATCCACGCGTAATACCCAGTAATGCCCTCTGGTAAACGGAATCCATCTTAAACCTGGCGGCAAAAAGCTGACCTTTAGTTTGCTGTTGCCCTGATTTTGCGAATACGCAACACCTTCAGAGCTAATTATCTCACCATTGGCAGTTCGGCAGCTATTCAATACGCTGATAGTTTGATCGGCATTGACGCTATATTGTGCCGTGATATTAGCTATACATTTACGTTGAAAATACATCGGTAAATGCGCAATTTCATACCATTTACCAGCATACTTCTGGATATCTACCCGATCAACTGCCTGAGGCAAAGCAGTTTCTGCTTGAGTCGTTGTAAAGCTGATGATAGACAGTGCTATCGCTGCAAAAGCAGACTTAAATCGCATCTTCATTTTTTAGCCTTGTTAGATCTCAGGATTAAGATAACCCAAGTCGATGTGAACAAAGTGTGAAGACAAAATGATGCGATAAAGCCCTAGACTGTTTTCTGGGTTAAAGCCATTCTTTGCTGTCATCTGCTACAGGCGTTCCATGCATCACATGCTGAATCATTGCATAAGCAATACTGCCCTTGAAGGGAATCTCTGGTAACTGATTAAACTTAAAAAATTGCGCATCGCTGAGCTCATCTTCCTGAATCTGAATCTCACCCGAGTGATACTCTGCCCTGAAAGCCATCATCAGGTTACTAGGAAACGGCCACGGCTGGCTAGCCAGATATTGAATATTCTTGATCTGCAGCCCAACTTCTTCCATCGTCTCACGGCGTACTGCCTCCTCCAAGGTTTCGCCCACTTCAACAAATCCAGCAATTAGGCTATACATCTGGGTTTTATTGCGGGCATTTTTTGCCAACAGAATTTCATCTTCGCCGCGGGTGATGATAGTAATCACACAAGGATTCACCCGTGGATACTGGTTATAACCGCAAGAGAGACAGACCATGGCATACTGGCTGGCATGCTGCTGGGTAGCATGGCCACATTTGCTACAGAAGCGATGGTTACGACGCCACTCCAGTAATTGCACAGCACGGCTAGCCTGTTCAAACTGCGAACTGCTCCAGACCTGCACCAGTTGCCGGATCGGGACCAGTTGATAACCGTCGGGTACTGATTCATTTTCTTTTAGATCCCGTGCAATGACTTGGCCATTTTCCGACAGATCCAAGTCGTGCTGCAGTTTTTCTACCTGCGGCAACTGAAAATGCTCATCCACCAGTAATTGCTGCTGTCTAAAAATATACGCTTTTGAATGCATACTCATGACATCCACTGATTAAAAAAATCCCATACATGGGGGTGTATGGGACAAAACTAAGGAAGCTTACATAGAGTAACTTCTCTTTAGATACTAAGCGCACGCTGCCTGAATTACAACCATAATAATTTGTATCTTTTTGATTAAAATCACATAATTTTCACAACAATTATGTCTTCAGGAATAATGCGAAGCGAATTTCATCAACTGGATGTAGCATTATAGAGATGAACACTCTGTTATTGTAGCAATCATGATTCATGTGCAATGTCAGCAGATCATCTGGTCGGGTTGAATTTACTGAACATGCGGACTGATCTGTGTTTTCACAAAAAATTGAACTGTCTGGCTTTACACTAGACTATCTTTGATCGGGTCTGGAAGGGCTATGCGTTTCGGTTTAATTTTAGGTGACCAGCTTCATCATCAGCTCGCTACGCTTAAAGCGCTGGACCGTACCCGGGATGTGATCCTGATGGCCGAAGTGGTTGAGGAAGCGACTTATGTCGCCCATCATCCGCAGAAAATTGCCCTGATTTTTAGCGCAATGCGGCATTTTGCCAAAGAGCTCAAAGCGGAAGGCTGGCGTGTACGTTACCATGCTTTTCAGTACGGCAGTCCGATTCGTAGCCTGCTGGATTTCGTACAGGCACAGCAACTGCTGTTCCCCGTCACAGAATTGGTAATGACCCGATGCGGGGAATACCGCCTGCAGCAGCAGATTGAAAAGCACTGGAGCCAGCAGCTGCAACTGCCGGTACAGTGTCTGGATGACGATCGTTTTTTCTGTAGCCCGGAGCAGTTCCGGCACTGGGCCAGCCGCTACCAGACGTTGCGCATGGAATATTTTTACCGGGAAATGCGTAAACAGACCGGTTATTTGATGCAGAGACAGCAGCCGCTTGGACAACAGTGGAACTATGACAGCGCCAATCGCAAGGCATGGTCAGGCACTCCACCATTGCCTCCAACACTTCATTTTGAACGCGATCAGATTGATCTGGATGTAATGCAAATGGTTGAGCGCGAGTTTCCGCTTCACGCTGGCAGCCTTGACAACTTCCGCTGGGCCACCACACGTAGCAATGCTCTGCTTGCACTGGAGCATTTCATTACCCACAGTTTGCCGCATTTTGGAGATTATCAGGATGCCATGGTTCAGGGTGCAGACATGCTGTTTCACAGCCTGCTCTCGCCTTATCTAAATTGTGGTCTGTTACTGCCCAAAGAAGTTTGTGATGCGGCAGAAGCTGCCTACCATGAAGGTCATGCACCACTGAATGCAGTGGAAGGTTTTATCAGGCAGATCCTCGGCTGGCGCGAATATGTCCGCGGAGTTTACTGGCTGTACATGCCGGAGTATGCCAGCAGCAATGCGCTGCAGTACTCAACCCCTTTGCCACAATTTTACTGGACTAGACGTACTCGGATGAACTGTATGGCTGAGTGTTTCCGTAATACTTTTCAGCATGCCTATGCACATCATATTCAGCGTTTGATGGTGACTGGAAATTTTGCCTTATTAACTGGTGTAGACCCGCAGCAGATCAGCGAGTGGTATCTGGCAGTCTATGCCGATGCCTATGCATGGGTAGAACTACCGAACACCTTGGGCATGGTAATGCATGCCGATGGCGGCTTGATGGCCAGCAAACCCTATGCCGCTTCAGGCAATTATATCCATAAGATGTCGGATTACTGCAAGCACTGTAGCTACAATGTCAAAACCCGTACCGAACCGGACAGCTGTCCTTTCAACAGCCTGTACTGGTATTTCATGATTAGGAATGAGGAGATATTCCGTACTCATCCACGTATGGGCATGATCTATCGACAGCTGGACAAGCTTAAAGATCGGCCGCAGATCATCAGCCATGCCCAGCAACTTCTTAGCCAGATTGATGAGTTATAAACCATGAAAAAACAGCATCTTCCTGAAAAAATCTGTATGTACTGTTTGCGTCCTTTTACTTGGCGCAAAAAATGGCAACGCTGCTGGGAGGAAGTCAGATACTGTTCTGAACGATGTAAACGTGAGTCCAGACAGCGGTCAAAATCAAACGCTTAGAAACGCTTGTATTGCCGTGAACAATAGGCCCGTATCACGTCGGGGGAACGCAGTTGCAGATGTTTAGTTTTTCGGCCGGTGACGCGTTCACGCCACATTTTAAAACTCGATGCTTTCATATTTTGCCGCATCAAGCGGATCACCGCCGCTTCATTTAAACCATACTCACATAAAATAGCTTCAAAAGGAGTTCGATCTTCCCAAGCCATTTCTATAATTCTGGATAAGTCTTTTTCAGAAAATTGATTCATACCATTCTCGTTTTTAATCATCATGAAGCGTCAATAAGCTTTATCGACTTTAATCTGACTAAAAGAATAACAATATAATCATGAATTTTTTGTGATCTTTATCTAGTTTACGGCCTCAGCACGAATAAAAGGGCTAGTTAAACTGGCCCTTTTAAATCTTGAACCGTACCGGGTTTGTCGGAGACCAAGCTTTCTGAGAGAATGTCCCGATGAAAAAAGTAAAATATACCCCTGAAATCAGAGAAAGAGCGGTTCAATTATTGATTGAATCCGAGAAAGATTATCCATCGAATTGGGCTGCGATCACCGCTATTGCTCCCAAGATAGGTTGTACTCCTGAAACTCTACGTGTTTGGTATCAAAAATATTTAGATAAACAAAACCCAATTAAAGTACAGCAACTTTCAGATCAAGAACGTATTAAACAACTCGAACGTGAAAATAAAGAACTGCAACGTGCTAACGAAATTCTACGTAAAGCAGCCGCTTTTTTCGCCC
>NZ_JAYFSK010000044.1:0-20031 GCF_041464035.1 Acinetobacter sp. AL9
GAAAATGTATATCGTTGGCAGAAGAAATTATTTAGACCAATTATCAAAAGCTTCATTGATGACTTTATTCTCGATAAAAATCATCTGCTACCACAGAGAATCTTTAAATAATAGTGCGTAAGTCCTACAATTATAATTATGGTTAAACAATTCTTCGGTCATTTTGGCTTCCGTATTGGGCAGCATAATATCTTGCAACGCCAAACGCTTTTTCTGTTTTAAATCAAAAGTCACAAATTCTTGGTGATGGATACCATGCGCCGCACCCGCAGGGTAACTGTAGCTTTGCAAACTAAACGTCGCTAAATTGGCATGTTGCCCGATATATCGCACATAGCTTGAACTCTGACTCAGCCGCATAGGATCAGTTTCTTCTACCTTTGGCGTTTCAGTTGATGCCGCAGCTTTTGAAAATGCAATTGGGTCTGCCTTTTGCAAGCGCTGCATAAAATATTCATCAATCCACGCCACATTGGTTTTTACCGTCTGAATATCGTAAGCAGTACAACCACCTTCATCACAAATTTGCTGTTGTGGCAATTTAAGCGCCACCACTTTAGCTTGAATCACAGGAATCTCGGCTGTGACAGATGCAGGCGCAGCTTGCTCAGTTTCGGTTTTAGAAGTTGCCTCACTCTTTGGCTGACATGCAGTCAACAACAGAACCGAACTTAAAGCGACAGCACCCAAAAACACCTGTGATTTTAAATATTGCATTAAATTCCCCTTCTACCACGATTCATAAAGTCCAATGATTAGAAATGCAAACCTGCACAAATCTTGCGATAAAATTGCTTCAATTGAATTAGTCAAGACTATAGATAACTCTCGCTGTTCAATCCTAGAGCAGTTGTGTAACGGAATAATCGGGGGATAAAGTTGCTTAAAATTAATGCTCATATTTTTGTATGATTATTTTTATTTTTTCATTATAAATCAAAATATTGATAACACATCATTAGTGCAAAATGATGATCTGTGATGACTCAGTCTATATCCTGCATATTGCAAAATGTGAATTATCCCAAGATTTATCCACAGAAATTGTGGATTTCTTAGAATGAATCTACAGATAAATATGTGGGCTGAGTTTTAAATCGCTGCGTTGTTGTGTCAGACGCTAAATTATTCACAATCTGCTTTACGTATAATTTGAGGCGAATATTACTGCCCCAAATCTTTCTACCCTAAAATAAGGGATAAACCAGCAAGGACAAATTATCCATAAAAAATTAGGGCGTTTAAAACGCCCTAAATATCATCACTTTTAACTTCGATGTGTTGATTATTGATCAATAATATCGGTGCCTTTTGGCGGAGTGAAGTTAAAGGTCGATGTAGGAATTTTGGCATTAACTTTCACATTGTTAAAACGCACATGTGTGGTTTGCCCCAACGAGTCCTGTAAAATCATTAAGGTAGGTGCATTACGTGCACCAAAACTAATGGTCAGACTTTGAAACACACCATCATCACTTTTTGGATATAAAGTGTAATAAGTTTTTGACTTGTTCGGCTGTGTTACGCGATAAGACTGCATAATTTGGTTGGTATTACCCGAAAGTAATAATGCGGGTGTGTTCGCTACTTGATTATCTAAACTTTGACGTACCGCTTGCTGTAAGTCTGGATCATAAATCCATACCGTTTTACCTGTGGTCACAATGGTCTGTTTGGCTGGACTGGTGGTTTCCCAGAAGAATTTACCCGGACGTTCAACTTTCATCACGCCTTTAAAATTCTGGTTCATGTGTTGAGCAGATAGACCACGGTTTGGTAAAGCCTTACCATTGTTGCTGACTTTGGTGGTTTGCTCAAAATTGGCCGTAAAACTTTTAATACCGTTTAATTGTTTAACTAAATTTGCTGTCGCCTGTTGCTCCGATGCTGCCACTGGCGCAGCAAACACTGTGGTACTCATGATTGGTGCTAAAGTCGTTGCACCTAATGCCACAGCACACATGGTTTTACGAAGCATATTCATAGATTCACCTTTTTATATTTGCTTAGTCGCAATGTTTTGGATGTCCCATCTTAAACCAATTTCTGGCGCTAATATGATAGAAAATAAGAAGTTTTGTATTGTTATTAATATAATATGTAGAAATTTATCCATCATGATGAAGATATAAAAAGCATCTACTTCTGAGTTTTTTTACTATCTTATAGACATAAAAAAAACCCACAATCACTTGTGGGTTTCTTTCTATTGTTGCTTACGCTTCAACAGATACGTAGCGACGGCCAAATTGACCTTTCACTTCGAATTTTACTACGCCGTCAGCAGTAGCAAATAAAGTATGGTCACGGCCCATACCTACGTTTGCACCAGCGTGGAATTCTGTACCACGTTGACGAACGATGATGTTACCAGCAGTTACAGTTTGACCACCGTAAACTTTAACACCTAACATCTTAGGATTCGAATCACGACCGTTCTTAGTCGATCCACCGGCTTTTTTAGTTGCCATGTCTATTTACTCCTAGTGATTAGCCTGCAATACCAGTAATTTTCAACTCGGTAAACCATTGACGGTGACCTTGTTGCTTACGGTAGTGTTTACGACGACGCATTTTAACAATACGGATTTTGTCGTGACGACCATGACCAACCACTTCTGCAGTTACTTTAGCGCCAGCAACAACTGGAGCACCGATTTGAACGTTGTCACCGTTTACAACCATTAATACGTCATCAAACGTAATAGTTGCGCCAGTTTCAGCTTTCAATAATTCAACTTTAAGGGTTTCACCCTCAACAACACGGTGCTGTTTACCACCGCTTTGGATTACTGCGTACATAATGTACTCCAAACATGCCCGTGTCGTCGTGCCGATAAAGGGATATATCGATCTTAAAACGAACGCCACTGGGGGTTATTCAAGGGCAAGGATTTTAAGGGATATTCACACAAACAACAAGTCATTTGCGGCAATTATTGTATACGCGCATTGATTATTTAGTAAACACCTCTACTTGTCATGTTTTATACCCCTTGGTTAAGGGTAAATAGACAGATTGTATTGGCGCAAGCCGTTACGCTTGTTAGAATCAGGCGCAACTTAAGCAAATGCCAAATTTACCAATAAAGTTATTTACTTAGTTTTCAATTAGACTTAACAATTATACAATTGCCTAGCTATTGCATTCAGCGTGTTATTTTCGCAGACTGAGTTAATTTTCTTGGCTGTAACCAAAGTTACAATAGATTCCACTAAGTTTGTAATTCAATATTATTGAGGTTTCCTTTCACATGACCATCGACTTTAAGCAAGACATTCTCGCCCCTGTTGCTTCTGATTTTGCCGCGATGGATACATTTATTAATGAAGGAATTACCTCAAAAGTTGCCCTGGTCATGGCCGTTAGTAAACACGTGGTCGAAGCAGGCGGCAAACGCATGCGTCCAATTATGTGTCTGCTTGCAGCCAAAGCCTGTGGTGCAGAAGATTTGGAACGTCAACGTAAACTGGCGGCCATTATTGAAATGCTACATACCGCAACTTTGGTGCATGACGATGTTGTAGATGAGTCAGGTTTACGTCGTGGTCGCCCAACAGCCAATGCAACATGGAATAACCAGACTGCAGTTTTAGTGGGTGACTTCTTAATTTCCCGCTCGTTCGACTTATTGGTCGATTTAAATGACATGGTATTGCTGAAAGACTTTTCTACAGGTACCTGTGAAATTGCCGAAGGTGAAGTTTTACAACTACAGGCACAGCATCAACCAGACACCACTGAAAAAATTTATTTGGATATTATTCACGGTAAAACGTCACGTTTATTTGAACTGGCAACCGAAGGTGCTGCAATTTTAACTGGTACACCGCAATACCGTGAGCCTTTGCGTTTATTTGCAGGACACTTTGGTAATGCCTTCCAAATCATTGATGATATTTTGGATTACACCTCAGATGCTGAAACATTAGGTAAAAATATTGGCGATGATTTAATGGAAGGCAAACCAACTTTGCCTTTAATCTCTGCATTAAGAAATACCACTGGCGAACAACATCAAATTATTCGTCGCAGTATTGCGACAGGTGGTACTTCTGACCTCGATCAGGTTATTGCCATTGTGCAGTCCTCTGGCGCTCTCGATTATTGCCGCCAACGTGCCACAGAAGAAACAGAAGCCGCTATTGCCGCTTTAGAAGCACTGCCAGACTCGGAGTATCGTCAGGCCTTAAAGAATTTAGCCTTATTGGCTTTACATCGCATTCAATAATTTAAGCAGCTTATGCATATAAAACTCAACGATTTATTTAGAAAAATGCAAGAACAGCTGGATACACCAAAAGCTGTTCTGGATGAAAATCTGCTGATTGAACTGGTCAATCGTATCCGTCCAAGTGACACTCAAGATTTAGAAGAAACTCATCAAAAGTTTCAAGCTTTCTTACAAGCCTTGCTGCTGACACCCGATGCCAGCTCAACCTTGCAACATTTTGTTTTACGTCTAATCAATCAATACAAACAAACCAGTTTATATGCCGACACGGGAATTTTATCGCTCGATGGTTTTTGGAATCAGTTGTTTCAGCGTTTGGGCGCGCACTTTTTACCGCTGATTAATGATGAAAGCCAACTGCAAGATTTAGTCCGTCGAGTTTTTCCACTACGTAGTGATAAATACTGGCTCGACAATATTGAAGATACCGAATGGCAGCAATTATTTACTTTACTGAATCGCGGACATGGCGGACAAACACAAAAACGCCTGATTCGCAGTGAAATTATTAAAGCTCTAACAGTGCTGTCATATCGGGTCAGCGGCATTGGTTTATATCCTGAATTTATTAGTGCCTATCCTGAACTAAGTGAATATGATTCACCTTTTTTGGCACAAAACCGCGAAATCAACGAGTTTATTCAGCTTTATAAAGTTGCCGATCAACAACACGATCAAATCAGTGCCATTCAACCACCCGATGCCTCTCAAGCTTTGGTGATGATTGACCAATGTCATGATGTCAGCAGTAAAATTCGTCGTGCCACCAAACGAACTGGCGTCAGCATCAGTCTGACCTACTTATTGTCTTTACTTGAACAATGTTTAGAGCGGATTGAACTGTTGCTGAATTTAATCGTGGCGCAAGACAAAGTCCGTTATGTTTCCGCAGGACAGTTACTTGTAGATGTCACTGCGGCACTATATAGCGAACGCAGTGTACGTTCCTTGCTTGCAGAAAATAGTGAGTTAATTGCCTTACAAGTTACTGAAAATGCCAGTAAAACGGGTGAGCATTATGTAAGTACCGATAAAGACGGTTTTTGGAGCATGTATAAAGCTGCAGCAGGTGCAGGTGTTTTAATTGCCATGATGGCGACTTTAAAAACCCTCGCCTCGCGTTTAGTGCTCGCTCCGATGATGCAGGCCATCATCAACAGCATGATTTATTCATTTGGTTTTATGCTGATTCATGTCTTGCACTTTACTGTTGCCACCAAACAACCCGCAATGACTGCTGCAGCATTGGCTTCTACGGTACAGCATCGTAAAGGCTCTAAAATGGCACAAATTGCCGAACTTGCTGCCTTAATTATTAATATTATCCGCACGCAGTTCGTCGCCATTTTGGGCAATATCTCGATTGCCATTCCAGTCGCAGCCTTAATTGCTTTTAGTTGGGATGCCATGTTGCATGAACCGTTGATGTCACATGCCAAAGCATCCAATATGCTGCACGACTTGAATCCGTTTACTTCACTTGCCATTCCACATGCCGCCATTGCAGGGGTATTTTTATTTCTGTCTGGTTTGATTGCAGGTTATTTCGATAACATGGCCGTGTATCGTAAAGTCGGGCCACGCCTAAAAGCCCATCTGCATTTAAAAAAGCTACTCGGGCAAGAACGTCTCAATATATTTGCCAATTATATAGAACGAAACTTAGGGGCTTTGGCAGGTAATTTCCTGTTCGGGATTATGCTCGGCAGTACCGCCACACTGGGTTATATTTTGGGTTTACCCATTGATATTCGCCACATTGCCTTCGCTTCTGCCAACTTTATTCAGGGTTTAATGAATATTAATGGCTCACCTGAAATTGGCCTGATTATTGTGTCATTTTTAGGGGTGCTGCTGATTGGTTTAACCAACTTATTCGTCAGTTTTACTTTAACCATTATTGTGGCATTGCGTGCGCGTCGGGTACGTTTTGAACAATGGAAACCTTTGGCAAAATTGGTGCTGACTCACTTTTTAACCCGTCCAAGTGATTTCTTTTGGCCACCGAAACAACCAATTACAGTGGATGACGATTCATCCTCAAATACTGAACGAAATGCTAAAATTTAGTGCACATTTACATTGCGCACAAAGTAACAAAAAAAGAAATTCTTCTCATTTACATTGGCTTGAAATAAAGTGTACTGACTAGTACACTTTATTCCATTCATCAACCGTGCTCAAATCGGTTAAACTTACAGGGATTTTTAGCATGCCTAAAATACTGCTTTATCTCGGTAGTTTACTATTTATAATCAGTGTGTTAGTGCTAAACATTCCAAGTTGGCAACAATTTGATGTTGCCAGTGTGGAGTTTTTAAGTACCCAGCGCACCGCACATTTGAATCAATTGGCAATCACACTTTCTGTATTAGGTGGCATGCCATTTGTATTATTTTTAACCTGCCTATGGTGTTTCTATTTGGCATGGTATAAAAAATACACAAAAATTGTTTTTATCAGTGTAGGACTGGTCGTAAGTATTGCGCTTTCATGGCTGCTCAAATACCTATTCGCGCGACCTCGCCCGCCTGAAGCATTGCATTTGGTGGAAACTTTTGGCGCATCATTTCCAAGCGCTCATAGTTTTTATGCTGCAACTTTAGGTTGTTTGGTGATTTACCTGAGTTTGCAACATCCAGCGCATAAAATTTTGTCTGTGTGCGCGTGGTTATGGATGTTGCTGATGGGCATTTCCCGTGTGTATCTGGGAGTGCACTATCCTTCAGATGTCCTCTCTGGTTGGAGCATAAGTTTTATTTGGATCACATTGTGGTATCTGTTTTGCGCTCAATATCTGCAAGACAAACCAATACATAAGTTTAGATAAAAATCTAATAGAGGTGAAAGAATGATGTCTGCAAAGCTTTGGGCTCCTGCCCTGACTGCTTGCGCATTAGCCACAAGTTTAGCACTTGTGGGTTGTAGCAAAGATCCAAAAGATGCACAGCAAGCAGGTGCAGCTCAGCAAATGCCACCGACTGAGGTTGGCGTACTGGTGGCACAGCCACAAAGCGTGGAACAGTCTGTAGAACTGTCTGGACGTACCACAGCCTTTGAAATTTCAGAAGTTCGCCCACAAACCAGTGGTGTGGTTCTGAAACGTTTATTTACCGAAGGCAGCTACGTGCGTGAGGGTCAGGCGCTTTATGAAATTGACTCACGTACCAACCGTGCCAGTCTAGACAGTAGCCGTGCAGCACTCACCCGCCAGCAAGCGCAATTGAATGTGTTACGCATTAAAGAAGGTCGTTACCGTCAGTTGGTAGGCAGCAATGCAATCTCTAAACAAGAATATGATGACATTGTGGCACAGGTAAAACTTGCCGAAGCCGATGTTGCTGCGACTCAAGCAGAAGTACGCAATGCCGAAATTAACCTAGGCTATTCGACTGTACGTGCCCCAATTTCAGGGCAAACTAACCGCTCTACTGTGACTGCAGGTGCATTGGTTACGGCTAGTCAGGCGGAACCGTTGGTGACGATTCAACGCTTAGACCCAATTTATGTAGACATCAATCAGTCCAGCGCAGAGTTACTACGTTTACGTCAGCAATTGAGTCAAGGTAGTTTAAATAGCAGCAACAACACCAAAGTAAAATTAAAACTTGAAGATGGCAGCTACTACCCTGTTGAAGGTCGTTTGGCTTTTTCTGATGCCAGCGTGAACCCAGAAACAGGCACCGTGACTTTACGCGCCGTGTTCCCAAATTCAAATCATTTATTATTGCCGGGTATGTTTGCCACTGCGCAAATTGTGCAAGGTGTGATTCCTAACGCAATCTTAATTCCACAAGCTGCGATTAGCCGTACCCCAACAGGTCAGGCAATGGCAATGATTGTGAATGCCAAAGGTATTGTTGAACCGCGTCCTGTGACCACAGTTGGTACGCAAGGCAGCAACTGGATTGTGACTGAAGGTTTGCAAACTGGCGATAAAGTGATTGTCGAAGGTATTGCCAAAGTAAAACCTGAACAGCAAGTGGTCGCTAAGCCGTATCAACCGCAAGGCGCTGCTCCACAAGCCGCACCTGCTGCACCAGCAAAATCGGGTGATGCCCAACCAGCCTCAGAAGCCCAAGCCACTGAACCAAAAGCTACTTCAAATGCATAAGGAGTAGACGTTAATGGCTCACTTTTTTATTCATCGCCCCATTTTTGCATGGGTGATTTCATTGGTAATCATGTTGGCGGGGATTATTACCCTCACCAATATGCCAATTGCCCAATATCCGACCATTGCACCGCCAACGGTCACCATTGCTGCAACCTATCCGGGTGCATCTGCTGAAACTGTGGAAAACACAGTAACGCAAATTATTGAACAACAAATGAACGGTTTGGATGGTCTGCGCTATATTTCATCCAACAGTGCGGGGAACGGTTCTGCATCCATTACGTTAAACTTTGAACAAGGTATCGACCCAGATATTGCACAGGTTCAAGTACAGAACAAATTGCAATCTGCTACGGCGCTCTTGCCTGATGATGTGCAACGTCAAGGCGTGAAAGTGACCAAATCAGGAGCGAGCTTCTTACAGGTTCTCGCTTTTTATTCACCTGATGAAAGCCTGTCTGCCGATGATATTAAAGACTATGTTAACTCTAACATTTCTGAACCGCTGAGCCGTGTTGCAGGTGTGGGTGAAGTACAAGTCTTTGGTGGCTCATACGCAATGCGTATTTGGATGGATCCTGCCAAAATGGCAAGCTTGCAAGTCACACCAAGTGATATTGCTCAAGCGATTCGTACCCAAAACGCACAGGTTGCGGTAGGTCAATTGGGCGGTGCGCCTGCAATTCAAGGTCAGGCTTTGAATGCTACGGTAACTGCACAAAGCTTGCTGCAAACACCTGAACAATTCAGCAATATTTTTCTAAAAAATACCGCTTCGGGCGCTCAAGTGCGCTTGGGTGATGTGGCACGAATTGAACTTGGTGCAGACAACTATCAGTTTATTTCTAAATACAACGGCAAGCCTGCGGGCGGTGTCGCAATTAAATTATCTACAGGTGCTAACGCCCTAGATACCGCTGCTGCTGTAGAAGAACGCCTTAAGCAATTACGTCCTAACTACCCTGCGGGTTTAAAGGATGAGTTGGCTTTTGATACCACGCCATTTATTGAACTTTCAATTAAGAGTGTTGTTAAAACCTTAATTGAAGCGATCATTTTGGTCTTTATTGTGATGTTCCTGTTCTTGCAGAACTGGCGTGCCACAATTATTCCAACCATGGCCGTGCCTGTAGTGGTACTGGGTACCTTTGCCGTGATCAACATGTTTGGCTTCTCGATTAACACCCTGACCATGTTTGCCATGGTACTGGCGATTGGTCTATTGGTCGATGACGCAATTGTCGTGGTGGAAAACGTAGAACGTGTCATGGTCGAAGAACATCTTGACCCTGTGGCGGCGACTGAAAAGTCGATGAAACAGATTTCAGGCGCACTGATCGGGATTACCTCGGTATTGTCTGCGGTATTCGTACCTATGGCATTCTTTGGTGGGACTACAGGCGTTATTTATCGTCAATTCTCAATTACGCTTGTGACTGCAATGGTGTTGTCACTGGTCGTAGCGTTGACCTTTACCCCTGCCCTATGTGCCACGATTCTTAAACAACACGATCCAAACAAGCCTGAAAGCAACGGTATTTTTGCGCGTTTCTTCCGCTGGTTTAACCGCAGTTTCGATAAGCTCTCGGTTAAATATCAAGGTGGTGTTAACCGCATGACGCATCATAAAATCTTCTCGGGGGTTTTATATGCAGTGGTACTGGGCATTATTGTGTTAGTGTTCCAAAAACTACCATCATCATTCTTGCCTGATGAAGATCAGGGCGTGGTGATGACATTGGTACAACTCCCACCAAATGCAACTTTGGAACGTACTGACGCCACCATGACCAGCATGACCAACTTTTTCAGAGAAAATGAAAAAGAGCATGTGCAGTCGGTATTTAGTGTTTCAGGCTTCTCTTTCTCAGGCGTTGGTCAAAACGCAGGTATGGCGTTCATTAAGTTAAAAGACTGGAGTGAGCGTACAAGCCCTGAATCTCAAGTTGGTGCAATTATCCAGCGTGGTATGGCACTGAACATGATTGTGAAAGATGCCACTTACATCATGCCATTACAGCTTCCTGCGATGCCAGAATTAGGTGTCAGCTCAGGCTTTAACTTGCAACTGAAAGATGCTGCGGGCAATGGTCATGAAAAACTCACCATGGCACGTAATATTGTGTTGGGTGAAGCGTCTAAAGACCCTCGCTTAATGGGCGTACGTCCAAATGGTCAAGAAGATACACCACAGTACCGTATTATTATTGACCAAGCGCAAGCAGGTGCGGCAGGTGTCAGCATTGCTGAAATCAACAGCACCATGGGCATGGCTTGGGGTGGTTCGTACATCAATGACTTTATTGACCGTGGTCGCGTGAAAAAAGTCTATGTGCAAGCCGAATCTGATTCACGCATGATGCCTGAAGACCTGAACAAGTGGTATGTCCGCAACAACCGTGGTGAAATGGTGCCATTCTCAGCCTTTGCAACAGGCGAATGGACTTATGGTTCACCTCGTTTGGAACGCTATAACGGCGTATCTGCCAAGAACATTCAGGGTGCGCCTGCGCCAGGTGTCAGCTCTGGTGAAGCCATGCAAGCGATGGAAGAAATTGTCGCAAAACTACCATCTATGGGCTTAAACGGCTTTGACTATGAATGGACAGGTTTATCACTTGAAGAGCGTGAATCTGGCGATCAGGCACCATTCCTCTATGCACTGTCATTACTGATTGTATTCTTGTGTTTGGCAGCCTTGTATGAAAGCTGGTCTATTCCATTCTCGGTGCTGTTGGTGGTACCGTTGGGTATTGTCGGAGCATTATTGCTTACCTTCGGGGGCATGATCTTGTTCAAAAACCCGAACCTATCCAACAACATTTACTTCCAAGTGGCGATTATTGCCGTGATTGGTTTATCTGCCAAAAACGCGATTTTGATTGTGGAGTTTGCCAAAGAGCTACAAGAAAAAGGTGAAGACCTGTTTGAAGCGACCTTGCATGCTGCAAAAATGCGTTTACGTCCAATCATTATGACCACTTTAGCCTTTGGTTTTGGTGTATTGCCGCTTGCACTTTCTTCAGGTGCAGGTGCAGGTAGCCAACACTCGGTCGGTTATGGTGTTTTAGGTGGTGTGATTAGCTCAACCTTGTTAGGGATCTTCTTTATTCCTGTATTCTATGTCTGGATTAGAAGTATCTTTAAATACAAACCAAAACAACAAAATAATCAGGAGCATGTATCGTGATGCAAAACTTATGGTCGCATACAGGCCGTGGTATTGCGGTTTCTGCCCTCGCGCTTGCTTTGACAGCCTGTCAAAGTATGCGTGGGCCAGAGCCCGTCGCTCAGACAAGTATTCCAAGCAGCTATACTGCTGCTGCATCGGGTACTTCAGTGGCTGAACAAGGTTATAAAGATTTCTTTGCCGATCAACGCTTATTACAAGTCTTGGATATGGCATTGAACAATAACCGTGATTTACGCACAGCGACGCTGAATATCCAACGTGCCCAACAAGCCTATCAAATTACCGAAAACAACCAGTTACCTACCATTGGTGCTAGCGGTGGCGTACTGCGTCAAGATCAAGGTACTGCTTTAGGCACACACACACGCTATAACGTTGGTTTAGGTGTAACTGCCTACGAACTAGATTTTTGGGGTCGTGTACGCAGCTTAAAAGACAATGCATTAGATAACTTCTTGGCAACTCAAAGCTCGCGTGATGCCACACAAATTGCCTTGATTGGTCAGGTGGCGCAAGCATGGCTCAACTATTCTTTTGCCAATGCCAATTTAAAACTGGCAGACCAAACCTTAAAAACACAGCTTGAGTCTTATAACCTCAACAAAAAGCGTTTTGATGTCGGCATTGATAGTGAATTACCTGTCCGTCAGGCACAAATTTCAGTTGAAACTGCACGTAATGATGTCGCCAACTACAAAACCCAAGTCGCGCAAGCACAAAACTTGCTGAACTTGTTGGTGGGCGAACAAGTTCCAAGTGCGTTATTGCCAACGCAACGTGTGACGCGCATTACCAAAACTACCGCAATTGACGCTGGTTTACCAAGTGACTTGCTGAATAACCGTCCTGATATTCGTACTGCAGAGTATCGACTATCGGCTGCGGGTGCCAATATTGGTGCAGCAAAAGCACGTTTATTCCCAAGCATTAGCCTCACGGGCAATGCAGGCTATGCATCAACTGACTTGAGTGATTTGTTTAAATCAGGCAGTTTTGTTTGGGCAGTGGGCCCGAGCATCGACTTGCCAATTTTTGATTGGGGCACACGCCAAGCCAACATCAAAATTTCAGAAACGGATCAACAAATTGCTTTGGCTGACTATGAAAAATCAATTCAGTCTGCATTCCGTGAAGTGAATGATGCTTTGGCAGTTCGTCAAAATATTGGTGATCGTTTAGCGGCACAAAAACGCTTGGTTGATGCGACCAATACCACTTATAAATTATCTAATGCACGCTTCCGCGCAGGCATTGACAACTATTTAACCGTGTTGGATGCACAGCGTACGTCTTATGCAGCAGAACAAGGTTTATTGTTGTTGGAACAAGCCAATTTGAACAATCAGGTGGAGTTGTATAAATCTTTGGGTGGCGGTGTGAAAGCCAATACTTCAGATGCCACATCACAACCTGCATCATCGGCAGAACGTAAAGCGCAATAAGTCTTTGCGTCTACCTTAAATTTGCTGCTTAACAGCTCAATACATACAGACACATACAGACTAAATCAGCTCACTTCGGTGGGCTTTTTTATTGCTTTTTGCCAGTACATTTCATATCTTCAATACGTCTTGTTTTTAAATATTAGAATCTTATGTTGCTCAGTAATCTTGAATCTGTACCAGGTCATCGTATTTCACGGCAAATTGATGTGGTCTATGGCAGCACCGTACGCAGTAAGCATGTGGGGCGTGACTTCTTGGCAGGACTCAAAAATATTGTCGGTGGTGAATTAACGGCTTATACCGAATTACTAGAAGAATCACGCCAAGAAGCGATGGATCGTATGATTGCTAAAGCACGTGGTTTAGGTGCCAATGCTATTGTTGGGATTCGCTTTTCTACTTCAAATATCGCTCAAGGTGCTTCGGAATTGTTTGTTTATGGTACAGCAGTGGTGGTCGAGGCAGATATTCCTAAACTTCCAGACCCATTTCCAGCATCACACTAAAGCAAAGATTATTGAACAGGAATAACATCACATGGATAATTTAATTCTGCAAATTGTTGTCTTTGCGATTTTATTTGCTGTAGGCTTTGGTTTTGGGCGACGCAACGAACGCAAGCATTTCAAATATTTAGCCGAACAAGAACTGCGTTTAAGCTATATTCAGATTGATAATAACCGCTTCCAGACCAGTCCCAATTTTGGGCAATTGATACATAGTAATGTGGTCATTTCTCACGATTATTTTAAGTTTGTGATTGCCAATATTCAGAACTTCTTTGGCGGGCGTTTGACCAGTTATGAAAGTATTGTCGAGCGGGCGCGTCGTGAAGCCATCGTCCGTTTAAAATTAGAAGCTGAAAAAATGGGCGCAAATCATATTATGGGGCTGCGTTTAAGCACCACAGAATTGGGGATGCAAGGCGGCATGGTCGAAGTCTTTGCTTATGGAACGGCGGTTCAAAATAGCGTTAGTCAATTCTCTGCAAAACGCTGAGTACATCTTTCAGCGTTTGTAAAGAATTTAGTATAAATACTGATCTCGATAAGGCTGAGGAATTTGATATTGCCGACCATCAAATTTTAAAGTGAAACGCTGTTGAGTAGACACTCGTTTAGTTTCTTTGCAATTTTCTAAATCGCCCGACATTTCATAATGTTGAATACGATCACGTAATTGCATATCAAAATATTGTCGAGTTGTATTTCGCAAGATCATTAAAATAGCTTTGCTTTCTATTACTTTGGCATTACAACGTGTATCGGTTTCTGCCTGATAGCGCGCTACGATTAAGCCGTTTAAAATTTTCTTGTTATGCTGTAAATCATATAAATCGAGTACTTGCGCCGAAAAAGGATTGGCACTTGAACGTCCTGCATAATTCCTTCTTAAACCAATTGCCCTTAAGCTTTCAGAAACTTGATACGGCGCCAAATCTAAATGGATAGAACGCAGTTCAATTGCATCTGAAGGCAAAAGCTCTTTCACGTGATAGATTGAATGAAGCTTTTGCGTTTTACTATTTACGGTTAAAAAAGTCAGCTGATAATCATCTACAGGTTGATCATCTTTTGTCTGAGTTTCAGCATAAGCAATTAAAGTTTGTTCAGGAATATTGGGGAAATCCGCACAAGCCAAAAAGTCCTCATTCACTGTGGTTGTATTTGTGTGCTGTCGTAAAATCTTTTCAATATATTCAGGTTGTTTACACAACGAATCATCGTTTGTTTGTAATTTGGCAAATGTCGTTTGAGTCATCCCTAAGAAAGCGAAAAGCCACGCGCTGATAAATAAAAAAATACCTTTCATCATTAAACGCATGGCTCATCCTTCTTTTTGTTTTTATTATTTTATTTTGAAGTCACTTTGATTAAAAATTACTTCACTTTGGTTTTACGAATCATTTTATATAAAGTACTTGGCGATAAACGCGACACCAACACGCCCAGTTTTTCTTTAGCGCCCCCGACCACGATATATTCATCGCCTGCCATGAGTGCTTTAACTGTATTTTTAGCAAAAACATCGGCATCTAAACCATTTTCAATGGCTTCATCTTGATGTCCTTGTGGTTTGCCTTCACCATTCAACGCATTAAAAGACACCTTGGTATTCACAAATCCTGGGAAAACAACTGAAACCTGTACGCCCTGCTCCGCTACTTCGGCACGCAAACTATTCGCCCACATGTGAATGGCACTTTTCGCTGCAGAATATGACGCGCGATATTGCGTACCCAATAATGCTGCAACACTAGATACAAAAATAATGCGACCATGTTTTTGCTGTAAAAAGGTCGGCAAGACAGTTTTGGTCAGAAAGACCTGAGAGAAATAATCCACTTCCATAATGGTGCGTTCAGTCTGCATAGTGGTATCGGCAATTAAAGCGCGCTGACTTAAACCTGCATTATTAATTAGCCAGTCAATGCGTCCTTTACGTGCCAAAACTTGTTCATACGCATGTAACACCTGACTTTCATTGGTAATATCTGCACATACAGAAAGATGACGTTCAGGATTCAGCAAACTCACGCGTACTTTTTCAAGTTCTTCATAACGACGTGCGGTTAAAATCACTTGTGCACCTTGTAAAGCACACTCTTTTGCCAATGCCTTACCAATGCCAGAAGATGCACCTGTAATCCACACCACTTTATGTTCCAAGTTTTCCCGTTTTGCCATAACCGTTTGTCCGCGTTATTTAAAAATTTAAGTCATCAAAATTTAAGTCTTAGGTTTTGCAGGATGCTGCAAAAACCCAAGAAAATGGTTTAAATATATCTCTGCACTTTCCAAATCGAATTGCGCACCCATTTTTTCTAGGCGTTTATACCCCAGTTGCGTAGTCAAATGAATCACGCCGTTTAAAGTTTTATCGACCACCAAATTAAATTTCAGCATTTTTTTCGGATCACGAATTAAATAACCCACGCCCTGATCAATAATTTGAGTAAACCCTTTAAATGCAGGCGCAATACATGCACTGTTGCCCTGCCGAATTTGCTCAATACAACCCAACGTTTCTTTCATAACAATACTATCGACAGGATAAGTCACAAAACCTTGCCCTTCCTGCTGATACATCATGCTTGCCAGATAATTCACCATAGGCGTTAAGCGTTCATTGCCAAAAAACGACACCGACCATGGCATATATTTTTGCATGGTTTGTATGACTTGCTGAATAATTTTTTCAGATTCACCATCCAGTGAATGACTAGAACGTGACAATTCACCAAAAAGTTGCTCAATAATTTCACAAGAAATATCGGTCAGTACCGCCCCCAAAGCTTTAGATAAACTTTCCGATTCACCTGCATTGAGTTGTTGATGAATGTGTTGAAATCTTTGATATGTTTCTGGTTTTAATTTTAAAGATACAGCATAAGTCATAACTGAACTTGCCTATTTTGACCGTATTGATGTGTTTTCATCTATTTTAAAATCCATTGCTTAAACCCAGTTTAAAACAGTGTTACAGGCAACGGAGAACTTGAAGTTTTTATCATACTTGTCGCCCATCATACGATGAGTTTGCCCAACTGCCAATTGCGATAAGTTTGGCTGAGTTGAATCTCGCTTAGCGGGCAATTTTTTTGCTACAATAGTTGCAATTTTTTATTCACTTTTAACCTGTTCTTACTATGACTGATTCAGCGCAAAATATTGCTACAACCTACGATCCTACCGAGATCGAGAAAAAATGGTACAAGACTTGGGAAGAAAACGGCTACTTTAAGCCGTCTGAAAAAGGCGAATCATTCTGTATCATGATTCCGCCGCCAAACGTCACAGGTAGCTTGCACATGGGTCATGGTTTTAACAACGCCATTATGGATGCCCTCACGCGCTTTAACCGTATGTCGGGTAAAAATACTTTATGGCAACCGGGTACAGACCACGCGGGTATTGCCACACAAATGGTAGTAGAGCGTCAATTGGGCGCGCAAAATATCAGCCGCCATGACTTAGGTCGTGAAAAATTCATCGAAAAAGTCTGGGAATGGAAAGAACAATCTGGCGGTAACATTACCCGTCAAATCCGCCGTTTAGGTTCTTCGGTAGATTGGTCACGTGAACGCTTCACTATGGACGAAGGCTTATCGAATGCGGTGAAAGAAGTTTTCGTGAAACTACACGAAGAAGGTTTAATTTACCGCGGCAAACGCCTTGTAAACTGGGATCCAAAATTACAAACTGCCCTTTCTGACTTAGAAGTTGAGTCGGATAAAGAAGAACAAGGTTCATTGTGGCACTTCAAATATTTCTTTGAAGATAAATCACTACGCACTCACGATGGTAAAGATCACATTGTAGTGGCAACCACTCGTCCTGAAACATTGCTGGGTGATACTGCGGTTGCGGTTGCCCTTGATGATGAGCGTTACTCGCACCTTGTTGGTCAAAACATCATCCTCCCAATTACAGGTCGTGCCGTTCCAATCGTAAAAGATGAGTATGTCGATAAAGAATTCGGTACAGGTTGTGTAAAAATTACCCCTGCACACGACTTCAATGACTATGAAGTGGGTAAACGCTGCGAATTGCCAATCATCAATATCTTCAACAAAAATGCTGAAGTATTGGCTGAGTTTGAATATATTGCGAAAGCAGGCGAACAAATTTCTAAAACCATTCCTGCACCTGCAGACTACATTGGTTTAGAGCGTTTTGAAGCACGTAAAAAATTAGTTGAACAAGCGGAAAGCGAAGGTTGGTTAGATCAAATCCAACCGTACACCTTGAAACCACCTCGCGGTGACCGTTCGGGCGTAATTGTTGAGCCATTATTGACTGACCAATGGTATGTGAAAATTGCACCGTTAGCGCAACCTGCAATTGAAGCGGTGCAAGATGGTCGCATCAAGTTCGTGCCTGAGCAATACAGCAATATGTATATGGCGTGGATGAACAACATTCAAGACTGGTGTATCTCGCGTCAATTGTGGTGGGGTCACCGTATTCCTGCTTGGTACGATGCTGAAGGCAATGTTTATGTAGGTCGTAACGAAGAAGAAGTTCGTACGAAAAATAATATCCCTGCCGATATTCAATTAAACCAAGACGAAGACGTACTGGATACATGGTTCTCCTCTGCACTTTGGACATTCTCGACCTTAGGTTGGACGGGTGATGCCAAGAAAGATGCAGAAAACTACTTCTTAAATACCTTCCACTCCACTGATGTATTGGTGACAGGTTTTGACATCATCTTCTTCTGGGTGGCGCGTATGATCATGATGACCATGCACTTCATGAAGAATGAAGATGGCACGCCACAAGTACCGTTCAAAACAGTTTACGTTCACGGTTTGGTACGTGACAGTGAAGGTCAGAAAATGTCGAAGTCTAAGGGCAACGTGCTTGACCCATTAGACTTGATTGATGGTGTTGATCTTGAAACTTTGGTGCAAAAACGTACGACGGGTTTGATGAACCCGAAACAAGCAGCGAAAATTGAAAAATCGACCCGCAAAGAATTCCCAGAAGGGATTCAGGCGTATGGTACAGATGCGGTTCGTTTTACTTTCTGCGCATTGGCGAACACAGGTCGTGACATCAAATTTGATATGAAACGTGTGGAAGGTTATCGTAACTTTGCCAACAAAATTTGGAATGCTACTCGTTTTGTATTGATGAATGTTGAAGGTCAAACGGTTGGTCAAGAAGCTCGTCAAGACCTTTGGGAGTTGCCTGAACAGTGGATTGTGAGCCGTTTACAAAAGGCAGAGCAAGCCGTTCATCAAGCGTTTGCAACTTATCGTTTAGACTTGGCTGCGCAAGCAATTTATGACTTTATTTGGAATGAATACTGCGACTGGTATGTAGAGCTAACCAAACCTGTTCTGAATGATGAATCTGTTTCTGAAGAGCGTAAAGCCGAAATACGTCGTGTATTACTTGCAGTGATGGAAGCTTCTTTACGTCTTGCTCATCCAATCATGCCGTACTTGACTGAAGAAATTTGGCAAACCCTTGCGCCAATGATTGGCTTGGGTGGCGAAACCATTATGTTGGCAAACTACCCTGTTGCAGATGAAGCCAAAATCAACGAACAAGCCGAAGCAGATATGCAATGGCTACAAGGTTTGATTGGTGCAGTGCGTAACATTCGTGGTGAGATGGGTCTAGGTAATGCACGTTTATTACCAGTTCTTTTACAGAACACGACTGAAGCAGAAAAAGCACAAATTTCTCGTATTGAGCCGTTGTTTAAAGCATTGGCGAAAGTTGAAAGCATTACTTTCTTGACAGATGGCGAACAACCGCCATTGTCTTCATCTTCTGTCGTGGGTCATGTGTCTGTATTCGTTCCAATGAAGGGCTTAATTGACCCGAAAGCGGAATTAGGTCGCCTACAAAAAGACTTAGACAAGGTTCAAAAGCAGCATGACCAAATTGCCACTAAACTTAGCAATGAAGGTTTTGTAGCGAAAGCGCCTGCGGCTGTGGTTGAGGGCGAGAAAGTAAAACTTGCTGAATTTGCAGATCAGTTAGCGAAGATTAAAGCGAACATGGAGCAGATTGCGGCGCTTTAATCCTTTCAAGCGATTAATTTTTAAACTAAAATCCCTTCAAATTTGAGGGGATTTTTTATGCAAATAGTAATATGGCATCATATTTTTCTATTCACTTTAGGTGTAATTTTATTTTTTACTGTAAATTTTATAGGTAAATATTCAAAAGGATTTGGGTACTCAGAGATCAAATTTGATATTCATAGCGATGAGTTAGTTGGTTTGTAAGCGTCCGCTGAATCCCATACCTATTTTTTAATTCGATTTAGGTTTCCAGCAGTGTGGCAGTAACTCTTCAATCTGGGTCACTTTATGTGTCGGCAGCCTTTTCAGCACATCACTTAAATAGGCATACGGATCCAAGCCATTCAGCTTTGCTGACTGGATTAAAGTCATGATGTTTGCCGCTCGCTGACCACTGCGCAGCGAACCTGCAAACAGCCAGTTCTTGCGCCCCAACGCCCAGGGACGCATCTGATTCTCGACCCAATTATTGCAAATAGGTAGATTGCCATCAT